>JAGREB010000536.1 GCA_020446775.1 Paracoccaceae bacterium | reverse complement strand
CGCCGCCGCAGCGACCAAGATGCACAACGGCATCATGATGAAAAATGCCGGTCCGTCACCGGTATCGTGCCCGGCGAAACTCAGCCCGCACACGGTGCACGACTCCGCGACCGTCAGGAATCCCTTGAACAATCGTCCTTTGCCGCAACGTGGACAGCGGCACCCTAACGCCGCAGCCGCGAGCGAAACCGAATTTGGGTGTTGGTTGTAATTGTGTTCGGCCATGGCATCCAAAATGCTTACGAATCGCTACAAAGCTCTATGGAATCCGCTCGCCGGACGCAATACGAATTAACCCGGCGGCCGGGAATTGCAGTGGAAACACGTATTGGCGCGGATTCCGGGCCGAGACCGCAAAGTGAGAGCAGCGGCCGCTGCGACGTAAACTGCAGTGAGCGCATATTTAGGGAGATGTTCCGTTCGTGCTGCTCGGTGCGGAGCTGGTGCTGACAATGCACACCGGTTTTGCGTGGATGGACTCCGGAACGGTCCACAAGACGAGCAAGATCGATACGCTGGTCAAAATCTTGGATGATTTTTCGGCGCCGGCTATCGCGCTTAATTGTCGCCTACATTTGGCGTGCCGCGTCACGTTCTTTGACAGCGTGCGCGCAATTTCAAGCTGTGAAGGATCGGATTTCGCGCTGCTTGGCTATGGCTTAATCAAATCCTTCTTTCTATCGGCGTTCGCAACGGCGTTCCCGCGCTGCTCGCCTTTACGTTAACTTGAATAGGGGTGCTCAAAACTCGCGTAAAGATTGACCGCTTCAAACCGGCGAGTTATGGAGTCTGGGGGTATTGGTAGAAAGGTTTTCCAATGAAGAGTCGAGGTATGTCCGCGCTGGCTGCCACTGTGGCCGGCGCGATTTTCGTGTCTGCACCGGTTGCTGCGGCGGTCATCGACGATTTCTCGTGCGCGCAGGTCGGTGGATTCCAATTCGTACAAGATGCGGCGCATGGTGGTCCGACAATCGACACTGATACCGGTTTGGCATGTGCCGCGGGCGGTACCCGAACACTTGAATTGTTCGACCTGACGGGGACGGCAACAGCCTTTGCCGGCGCTGGGGTTCTTTCTTTCGATACTCTGGCCGGACAAACGGGCAAATTGCGCGTGACATGGAGCGGGTTGGGAGGGGTAGACCTCACGGCAGGAGGAGGTACTCAGTTCGAATTCCAACACGTTCGAGACGGAGATTTGAGTTTCGAACTGACACTGACGGATACGTTTGGGGGAGCCGGAGTTCTGACTTACTTCGCGGATCCATTTTCGCCTTCCGACGGGATCACGCCCGTAACCGATGTCATCTCGTACTTTGATTTCTCGATTATCGGATCATTGAGTTTTACGAGCATCGCGACGATTTCGCTTGTCGTGAATTCGTTCGTTCCCGGAGTTGATTCGGGTCTTTTCTACTTGCAAACCAACGGTACGGTGCCGTTGGAGCCTCCCCCTTCTGGGTTAGGGGTCCCGCTGCCCGCGTCTCTAGCCTTGTCCGTATTCGGCCTTTTCGGGATTGCGGCGACCCGCAGGCGGGCCGGTAATCAGCTGAGGTAGGGCGAACGCGAAGCTCGTCCGTCCGATCAAGATGCAGAAATGCAAATGGCCAAAGCAAAAGGGCCGGCGCATGCGCCGGCCCTTTTTTTTGAATTGAGGCAATCCTAGTGCGTGAAC
>JAGREB010000535.1 GCA_020446775.1 Paracoccaceae bacterium | reverse complement strand
CGATGATGACGCCGACGGCGAGGTCGACGACGTTTCCACGCATCGCAAAATCGCGAAATTCCTTCAACATTCTGTATTTCCTTTCCCCAAAATGGCCGCCACGAACTCCCCCCGGCGGCAGCTTCGAATATTGCGACTGGATGCGGGTTCCGTCTAGCGGATGTTTTGCGACGTAAATTGCATCATAGAAAAGCAATCCCTCGGTGTTTGGCCGTGGTGTTTGAAGCTGTCGTGACGGAATCGCGGCAGCGATCAAGTGTCATTTGGTCACGGGCAATTGATGTCCCTGGCCGCAGCAATCTGCCAAACTCCAAGCGATGCAATGAAACCGGAGGGTTCAATATGTTGTCTAGGCCGATTTCGCGTTCGCGTTTCTTGGCAGGCTCGGTATGCGCGGCGGCCATGCCTTTCTTGCCCTCGGCTATGGCCGCTGAAACTCCGATTCTGACACGGCCAATTCCGAAGACGGGTGAACAACTCCCGATGATGGGGCTCGGTACGTCGAGTTCGTTCAGGTCGGCCGACACACAAGCTCGCCGCGACGTTATTGCGGCCCTGATCGATGGCGGAGCATCGCTGATCGATACCGCGCCGTCCTACGGTGACGCGGAAGATGCAACCGGCGATGTGATCGCTTCGCTTGGAAACCGCGACAAGGTTTTTCTGGCGACGAAAGTCGCCGAGCGTGGCGCCGACGCGGGGATCGCATCGATCGAGAATTCATTCAAGGTCTTGCAGACCGATGTGATCGATTTGATGCAAGTGCACAATCTGGTCGATACGAACACGCAGCTCGGCGCAATCCGTGACATGAAAGCGGCCGGCCGTATCCGGTATTCCGGGGTCACCCATTGGCGCCCCGATGCGCAGGAAGCCTTGGCCGACGTGATGTCCGCCGAGGACGTCGATTTCGTTCAGTTCAACTATTCGGTCGACGTCCGGCAGCCCGAAAACCGATTGCTGCCGATGGCGCAAGACAAAGGCATCGCAGTTTTGATCAACGTGCCGCTCGGCCGTGGCAGATTACTTGAGGCGGTCAAAGGGCGCGAGGTGCCGGCCTGGGCGAGGGACCTCGGCTGCGACAGCTTCGCGCAAATGCTGTTGAAGTTCGTGTTGTCACATCCCGCCGTGACATGCGCGATTCCGGCGACGTCAAAAGTCAGGCATATCAACGACAATCTGAATGCCGCGCGTGGACGATTGCCCGATGCCAAGGAACGCGAACGCATCGCCGAATACTGGGCCAATGCATAAAGAAAACCGGCGCCGCAAGACTACGGCGCCGGTCTGATCTTCCATGGACTCGGCTAGTCTTTGGGTAACGCCGCGATATCGCTTTTCCACTTATCGACGGGCGCGTGCTCGTCGCTGATCAGCGAAAATGTCTTGCCCACTGCATCCGGATTTCCAAGCGCGTTCACCAGCACGGCCGCCAAATCGGTGCGGCAGACCGCCCCCATGCCGGTGTCGTTGAAGGGTGCGACTTTCAAGCCGACTTCGCCGCCTTCGCAGGACTGTTCGTTGGGGAACGGGCGAAGGCCGCCTGGGCGGACGATGGTGTACGGCACGCCGGATTCGCGAAGGTATTTTTCGCCTTCGCCTTTCCACATCAGGAGCATGCCAAATGCCTTGTTGAGAAACTCGTTGGTATCTGTGCTTCCTGCATTCAAGGAGGAAACCAGTACGAACTGTTTCACACCTGCGGCTTTGGCCGCGTCAACCAGCGCGGCAACGCCACCGTATTCGATGTCTTCAGCTTTCTGACTCCGACCGGTTCCGATTGCCGAGATCACGAAATCGGCGCCTTTCGCGGCCGCGGTCAAAGTCTCCGGTTTGGTGACATCCCCAACCGCAAACTCGACATCTTCGCCCAAGTCCGCCGCCTTCGCCGCGTCGCGAACCAAAGCGCGAACCTTGTATCCTTCGCCTTTCAGAATTTCGATGGCGGGGCGGCCCGTCTTGCCCGTCGCACCGGCGACTAAGACGATTTCGCCCGCCGCCAGCGCAGAGCCGGCCATCGACATCATGGCAGCGGCAGCCACCAACTGTTTGATCATATGCATTGGTTCAACTCTCCAAGATCATGCGGCGATCCGATCGATCACCCGGCCAGACACTAGTTGAGCATCGCCGGGCGCGGCAATTCACACACGCGTGCTTTCGCCCGCTTAGGCCGCCCTGAGGTCAGCCGTGTCGATACCGGGCGATCGGTCTACTGTAGATTTTCGATAATCGCCGCGATTCCCTGACCGCCGCCGATGCACATCGTGATCAACCCATATTTGCCGCTGATTTGTTTCAATTCGTACAGCGTTTTAACGGTCAAGATCGCGCCGGTTGCCCCGATCGGATGCCCGAGCGCCACGGCGCCGCCGTTAGGGTTCGTTTTTTCGTCGGGAAACTCGAGATCGCGAGCGACCGCGAGGGCTTGCGCGGCGAATGCTTCATTGGATTCGATGACG
>JAGREB010000534.1 GCA_020446775.1 Paracoccaceae bacterium | reverse complement strand
TCGCGCCCTTGCCGCCGAGCAGGTTTTTCATATCGGCCCGGCCTTCCGCTTTTCCGGCGCCAAACGCGTACACCCACTTCCCACCCGTGCTGGCAGGCACCGGGTCCGGGCTCCCGCCTTCCGCTGGATAGAGGTCCGGCCGCAACTGATGCCGGGTCACTTTGCCGTTGGTGGCGGTTTCGACCGCGATCACCCGCTCGGCCGGGATTCGGTCCCATTGGCTGACAGCTTGCGGCGTGACGTTGATCGCACGGGCGAGCGCGGCAACACCCCCGGCCTCGACAATGGCTCGCTCTAGGGCCGAATCGCGCATCGGGACCTCGTGTAAGCAGGCGTTTAAGGGACCATCAAGTAAAGCTTTACTTGATGGCTTAACGACAGCTTACATATCCAAAAAGATCACGATTTCAAGCTGAATCTGGGCCGGCGCCGTGAAGCCGCTAAATCAGGCCCCGATTGGCCAATTCCCGCTTCAGGTAGGCGTAATAGATGGGCCCGGCGATAATCCCGGGCACCCCGAAGACCGACTCCATGACCAATAAGACGATCAGCAATTCCCAGGCCCGGGCGCTGATTTGAGAGCCGATGATCCGAGCGTTGAAGAAGTATTCCAGTTTGTGGATGACGACGAGGTAGACCAACGACACGGCGGCAGTGATCGGCGAAACGCTGAGGCTGACGATCACGATCACCGAGTTCGAAATCAGGTTACCGATCACCGGCAGCAGTCCGGCGATGAACGTTACCGCGATCAAAGTCTTGACCAGCGGTACCTGGGTTCCAAACAGCGGCAATAGCACTGCGAGATAAATCGCCGTCAATGTCGTGTTCAGTGCGGAAATCAAGATTTGCGAAAACACGACGTTCTTGAAGGCCGCCGCCAACGTTTCGACACGGTTGGTCATGGCCTTGGCCAGTGGCCCCATCTTCTCACCGAATGTCCCCGCTTGGAATGCGAGCATGCCGCCGATAATCATGCCGATAATGATATGAAACAGCAGGCGGCCGACATCTTGGCTGATGAGGCCGATTTGTCCGGCATTCTTGGTTAGCCAGCCTGCCGCCGAGGCCTGAAAATCCTCGATGTTCGACGGCATGTACTCCAGCGCCCATCCGGGAACCTGATTGCGCGCGGTCGTGATTACCTGCGCCATGCGCTGCAACAACTCGGCGATATTCGAAACGCCGCGGGCGATCCAAGAGCTCAGTTCGATGATTCCAAGCGCAATCGGCACGCCGATGATAATCGCAACCACCGACAGCGCGACGGCGCGAACCAATGTCAGGCGTACGCCGAACCGCGTGACCAGCGGCACAAGGTATTGAGTGAGCTGATAAACCAGCAGACCGGACAACAACGCCCCCAAAACGTGGATTTCGAGAATGAAAAACAGCGCGAACCCGGCGAGAATTTGCGAGGCCGTTTCAATGCGGGACGAAGTTTGCGTTTCGCTGGCGGGACCGTGCATGGATTTTCCAAGCTCACCTGAACGCGCCAACGCGGCGCTTTCCTGGAAGGCTAGCAAATGAACCGGCGCGGAGGTAGCCCGTAGCGCCGGACCTAGCCTTCGAGTTTGCCGAAATCAGCGACGCGGTTCATGGCCGCGACGATCCGGTCGAGCAGCTTCAAGCGGGCTTCGCGCTGCCCCTTGTCCTCGGCGTTGACGGTGACTTTGTCGAAAAATACGTCGACCGGTTGACGCAGGCCCGACAGCGCCGACATGGCCCCGGTGAAGTCTTCGGACTTGAGCGCGGAGGCGGCTTTCCCTTCGCAATCGTCGATCGCACGCAGCAAGGTTTCGGCTTCGCCGGCGCCAAGTTCCTTGGCGGAAACCGCGCCGCAATAACGAACCTTATCTTTCTTTTCCTCGATGCGCAGAATGTTGGCCGCACGCCGATATGCAGTAAGAAGGTTGGCGCCGTCGTCGCTGGCCAGGAACGCGGCAAGCGCATCGATCCGCGCGATCAGGCGCACCAGATCGTCTTCACCCGATAGCGCGAACACGGCCGAAACCAAATCGTGCCTCATCCCTTTGTCGCGAAGATGGACTTTCAAGCGGTCGGCGAAAAACGACAACAAGTCCTTGGCAACGGCATCGCTATCGACTTTCCCCAGCGACGTATAACCGGCGACAGCCTGGGCAAAAGCCGTAAGCAGCGGAACGCGGAGCTTGTTTTCCAGAATCAGCCGAATGATTCCAAGCGCCGCGCGGCGCAACGCAAACGGGTCCTTAGAACCCGTTGGTTTCTCGTCGATGGCGAAGAAGCCCGCGAGACTATCGAGCTTGTCGGCAAGCGCGATGACCACGCTAACCGGTTTGGTTGGGCAGATATCGTTGGGGCCAAGCGGTGAATAGTGCTCGGCGATGGCATCGGCGACGGCGGCAGGCTCCTTGTCATGCAACGCGTAATAGCGGCCCATGATTCCCTGCAAGTCCGGGAATTCGCCGACCATGCCGGTCGAAAGGTCGGCTTTGCACAGCAATGCAGCGCGAACCACTGCGCCGGTTTCGGTGCCGGGAACGAAACGCGCCAATGCGGCCGCCAGCGTCCCGATACGCTGGACCTTCGCGAGCATGGTCCCAAGTTTGGCCTGGAATACGCGCTCTTCGAGCTTCGCGACACGCGAGTCGAGCTTGGCCTGACGGTCCTGATCCCAGAANNAACTTGGCGTCGGACAGGCGCGCGCGCAACACGCGCTCGTTACCCGCGACGACTTCCGCCCCGCCGTCGGCGTTCACCATGTTGGCGATAACGCCGAACCGATTGGCAAACGAACCGTCGTTGCGGCGCAGCGCGAAGTACTTTTGATGCTTGCGCATCGCCGACGTCAGCACTTCCGAAGGCACGTCCATGAACTTTTCGTCGATTGTCCCGATCAACGGGACCGGCCATTCGACCAAGCCGATAACTTCATCGAGCAAGCCCGGATCGTCGATCACGGTCAACGCTTCGGCCGCGGCCAACTTCGCCAGCTGTTCGGAAATAATTTTTGTGCGCTCGGCAGGGTCGACGACAACGTAGGCTTTGCGAAGCTTGGCGGCGTAGTCGGCAAACGTCGAAGTCTTGATGTCATCCGGCGCCAAGAAACGATGACCGCGTGTGACGTCGGCAGCCGCAACGCCGGCGAATGAAATCGGCACGACCTTGCCGTCGAAAACGCACAGAATGCTATGCAACGGCCGCACCCAACGGGTCGGCTTGTCGGCCCAGCGCATCGATTTCGGCCACGGCAGTTGCGCCAGCGCGGCCTCGATGACGTCTTTCAGCACGTCCACGGTCGGACGGCCCTTTTTGCGCGCCACCGCGAAATAAAACTTTCCCTTTTCGAGGTCGCGGACTTCGGCCTGGTCGATAGACGCAAGACCGCTGGCTTTGAGAAAGCCTTGGATCGCCTGCACGGGTGCGTCGATTTTTGGACCCTTGCGTTCCTCTTCGACATCGGGTTGCGATGACGGCAATCCATCGGCCGCAAGCGTCAGACGACGCGGCCCGCCGAGTGCTTTGAGCGATGCGGGCATTAAGTTTTGCGCTTTGAGCGCGTCACCGACCAGACGCGCGAGATCGTCGGCCGCGCGCGCTTGCATGCGCGCCGGGATTTCCTCGGAAAAAACTTCAAGCAACAACTCGGCCATTGCCTCAACTCCGCGCGTTGCCTTTTTCGAGCCACGTCTCGCAGCATGCCTTGGCGAGCGCGCGCACCCGTCCGATGTAGGCCGCACGTTCGGTCACGCTGATGACGCCGCG
>JAGREB010000533.1 GCA_020446775.1 Paracoccaceae bacterium | reverse complement strand
CAGGACCGGCCCTGCCAGTGAAGATAACCGTCGTGTTTCAAGGTTCGCTGCGCCGCGCGCGCGATCTTTTGGACCAGAGTCGCGGCGTCCGACATCATCGACTCGTAGTCGAGTCCGGCCCGGTACCATTCGGTCATAGTGAATTCCGGATGGTGCAGCGGACCGCGCTCGCCGTCGCGGTAGACCCGCGTCGTCTGAGCGATCTTGCCGAGACCGCCAGCAAGAAGTTTCTTCATGGCGAACTCAGGCGACGTATGGAGAAATAGCTCCTGGCGCCCCTGCCCGAACGGTTCGGTAAGATGCGTCCGAAACTGCCGGATGTGCCGTTCGACCCCGCCCGAGACCTGCAAAGCGGGTGTATCGACCTCGAGGAAACCCTCGGCTTGGAAAAAGGCCCGCACGGCTTTGACAGCGGCGCGCCGAACATCGAGGAACGGCCGCCGTTTGGCGACCTGTTCAGGGTGCCACCACGGCGTCAAGAAAAGCTCCTAAACATGCGGTTCGGGCTCATTTTTCAACCATTTGATCAATTCGGCAGCGGTTGCCTCGCCCCGGCCAACCTGATACAAGCGCGCGATTTTTTCCAAGACAATTCAAACGCGTCACGTCCCAAACGCGTCACGTTCAGGCGAATAGGCGAAGTCATGAAGATTCAAGCGAATACCATCCGCGGCGGCATGGTTATCGAACACGAAGGCCGCCAGTGGTCGGTGCTCAAGATCCAGCTGCTCCAACCCGGCAAGGGCGGCGCATTCATCCAAGTCGAAATGCGCGACGTCGCAAGCGGCAATAAGTCGCAGGCGCGGTGGCGCACGGCCGATACCGTCGAGAAGCTGGATGTTCGCCAGCACGATTGCCAGTTCCTGTTCCAAGACGGCGACACCTACACCTTCATGGATACGCAGACCTACGATCAGTTCAACGTGCCCGGAGAACTTATCGGCGACAAGGCGGCGTTCCTGCAAGACAACATGGACGTGACCGTCGACTTCATCGAGGGCAAACCGGTTTCAGTGAACCTGCCGCAAACCGTGACTTTGACGGTTGTCGAAGCAGATGCGGTCGTGAAAGGACAAACGGCCTCGTCGTCCTACAAACCCGGCAAGCTTGAAAACGGTGTCAAAGTGATGATCCCGCCGTTCGTCGAAGCGGGCACCCGCATCGTCGTGAACACCGAAAATTCAAGTTACGTCGAACGCGCAAAAGATTAGGTTTTTCGGCGCTTTCTGAAACGGCATAGGCTACGGATCGATGGCGTTACGCTCGGCCACTATCAACGTCATGATCGCTGCGGCCGAGAAGGCCGCGCGCGGCTTGAAGCGCGACTTCGGCGAGATCGAGCACCTCCAGGTCTCACGCAAGGGTCCAGGTGATTTCGTTTCGGCCGCCGACGTCAAAACCGAAAAAACCCTGGTTGCGGAATTGAGCAAGGCGCGGCCGACTTTCGGTTTCCTGCTTGAGGAAGGCGGGACCAAAGCCGGGTCCGATGCCGACCATCGCTGGATCATCGACCCGATCGACGGCACCACAAATTTCCTGCACGGCATTCCGCACTTCGCGATTTCGATCGCCTTGCAGCACCGCGACGCGATCATCGCCGGCGTCGTTTTAAATCCGGCGACCGACGAATTGTATGCCGCCGAGAAAGGCCAAGGCGCGTACCTGAATAATCGCCGCATTCGCGTGTCGGCCCGTACGCGAATGGACGATGCGGTTATCGGCACGGGAATCCCGCACAAAGGACGTCTCGACGCCGACGGTCACAAGCAGTTTCTCGGGCAACTCGAAAAGGTAATGGCGGCAACTGCGGGAATTCGCCGCGCGGGCACCGCTTCGCTCGATCTGGCTTATGTCGCGAGCGGGCGCCTCGACGGGTTCTGGGAACTGGGTTTGCAGCCCTGGGATATGGCCGCGGGTGTCCTGTTGGTGCGCGAAGCGGGTGGATTTGTCACGGACGCGGCGACCGACGGCGACCCGTTGACGACCGGGAACATCGCCGCCGCAAACCCCGACCTCCATGCGGGTTTGAAGGGATTAATCGCCTAGACCAAGGCGCGCGGCGGTATTTGTACCGCGGAGCGGTGGTTGTGCCGCGTAAATGCCATGTTGTACGGTCAACATTCACGATGACGTAACCAATTGGTCCGTATACGTTTCCAGTTTAAGGGAGGACCATCGTGACCCAGTCTCGACGCCTCGGCGGCCATCGTCGCCACTTTGCTCTCGTGGCAGCTCTCGTGGCTGTCCTGACAGTGGGCTCTGTCGGCCTTTCGGTCCCGGCTGCCCGCGCCCAGCAATCCGATGCCGTGAGCGTCGATCTCGGCGCCTTGGACTCGGTGGGCCAAAACAGAAATTCGGGACGTATTGTATTGACCCCGCCGCCCGGCGTGACACCGGTCAATCAGACCGGATCGTCCGCCATTAAGTTGAAACCGCCGCGGCAAGCACAGCGCGCGCCGCGCAAGGTTATGCCGGCACCGCCGAAACCGGACGAACCGAAAACGGCGTCCGTTGAAACGCAAGCCCCGGCGCCGATGCCGGTTTCCGAACCGGTCGCGGTGGCCGCCGCGCCGAAGCCAATGCCAAGCGAACCGGAACCAGCGCCGGTAACTCCCGCTTTGGCGCCGCCCGTACCTGCTGAAACGTCGTCGCCTGCCCCGGTCCCCTCTCCTGCAGCAGTCCGTTCGGCTGCCACGGAAATGGCCGGCCCTGCCATACCATTCGGCGGTACGGCCCCCGGAGAGGAACAACAAACAGCGTCGCTTCCGTCGCCGGATCAAACGGCGGCCGAGCAAGAAGGCGCCGATACCCGTTCGCTTTCTTTTGCCGCCGGTTCGTCGGAAGTCGCGGCGAATGTCCAAGCCGAAATTCAAACACTTGCGGGCCGGATGGCAAATGACCGTTCGCTCCGCCTGCAACTCCTCGCCTATGCCTCCGATGCCGAGAACAACACCAGCCGGGCGCGGCGCCTCGCACTCGACCGCGCGGTCGCGGTCCGCAACATGCTGATCGACGCGGGCGTCGAACGAACCCGGATCGAGGTACGCGCATTGGGCGATCAATCGGATTCCGGCCCGCCCGACCGGGTCGACGCCGTCGCATTGCAGCGCTGAAGCGGTTTCCGCCCCGATAGGGGCTTTTAGTTCAAGGTCGAAGCGGTACGCCCATGACCAAGACCTACTTGACCCGCATGATCGGTTTCTTGGTCGTCGTCGGCGTTGGCGCCGGGCTGATCGCCACGACGCTCATCGATATCTTTTCGGTCAACCCGTTGCTGAACGGACTGATCTTCGGCGTCATATTGACGGGCATATTTTTGAATTTCCGTCAGGTGATTCTGCTCGGTCCGGAATTCTTATGGATCGAAACCTTCCGCGACAGCGCGGAACGAGACGGCGAAGCTCTGAGCGAACACCGCGCAACCGCGCCGGAGCGTGAAGAACCTAAGGTTCGCTTGCTGTCGTCGATGGCGCGCATGTTGGCCGACCGCCGGCGTGGGCGTTTCACGTTGAGCGCTTTCGCCATGCGCACAGTGCTCGATTCGATTACCGCCCGCCTCGACGAAAGCCGCGAAATCTCGCGCTACTTTACGGGCCTTTGCATTTTCCTCGGCTTGCTCGGCACGTTTTGGGGATTGCTCGGCACCATCACCTCGGTCGGCGACGTCATCAAGAACCTCAGCGTGTCGGGAAGCGAAGCCGCGTCGATGTTCGACGAACTCAAGCGTGGCCTCGAACGGCCGCTATCGGGAATGGGAACGGCGTTTTCCTCGTCGCTGTTCG
>JAGREB010000532.1 GCA_020446775.1 Paracoccaceae bacterium | reverse complement strand
TTTGTTTGGCACGCAGAAAATAGGGGACAAGAGACCGGCGCAGATCGACCGTTAAATCCCAACTCTCGCGCCGCGTTTCCGCCCACAGCTTGAACCAATGACCCGCCAGCGGCCGCTTATCCAACACGACGATACGTTCGACCGCCGGGAATCCACCGAACAACGATTGCGCGAGCGGCCCGCATGCGACGGTAATGCGTGCATCGGGATGTCGGCGGATCAGTTCGCTCAACACGCCGGTTGACAGGATCGCATCGCCGATCCGGGTGGCGGTGATGAACAGGATTTTCACGCTGCGGCGGTCGTCCCCATCAACGAGGCGACGAATTCGTCGACATCGGCGGCCGCGGCTTCCCAGGTGCGGCGGCGCGTTTCGGCGCCGGCGGTCTCCGACAGGTTCTTGTAAGTCCCGTCGTGCGTCAGAACTTGCACGGCGACATTGCCGAATGCTTCGGCGTCGGGCACCAGAAACCCGGTCTCGCCGTTCGAAATAACTTCTTCGGCCCCGCCGCTGGTCCGCGCCACGGCGGGACACCCTGCGGCTTGTGAGTCCCTAAGCGTCCAGCACGCCAGGTCTTGCGAGAAACTCGGGTACATATGAAGCCGCGACGAGCGATAGATTTCAGCCATGCCCTTGTCGCTGCGCGGCTCGACCACCACGACATTGGCGCTGGCCGCGGACTTGACCATATCGAGGATCGGTTCGATTCCCTCGGGGACGGCCTCGCCTTTGATCCCCTTGCTCAAGACCGCCGAATAAACCGCGAGACGCGCCGATGGAACTTGTGGGTGCACGATCTTAGTCCAGATATCGAGCAACCACACGAGACCCTGTTGTGGATGGGTCGTAATCACCGCATGCGGCGGCGGAACGTAGTTCGGCCCGCGGACCGGCATCGGAATGTCGTGGCCGACCTCGGGGAACGGTTCGGCTTCTTGCTTCTGTTCGAAGAACGCCGGCTTGACGCCGGGCGCGATCACGGCTGCGCGTTCACTGCCTTTATACGAAGCCTGCTGTGTAGCGCTCACGAACATCAAAGCAGGCGTCAGGGAATCGAACAGATTCTTGACCGCAGCGCCGGTCAGGTAATCGACGGTTCCCGTACACCACAGGATGCGCTGCTTGACCTGACGGACAGTGCCGAGCAATGCGGGCTTGCGCATCGCGATCAGGACATCGGCGTCGACGACTCCCGCGATGTCGTCGATCGGGCGCCATTTCGCGCCTTCGCACCAGGTCGGATATTGGATGCGGTTGAGGACGGTAACGCTGTGGCCCCGCTTGACCAACGCGCCGGGCAAGCTTGCGAACGCGCGCTCGGCGCCGCCCATTGGCCGGCGCGATGACGTATAGCCGTCAAACGAGATAGAATCATCGACCAGAACGTAATGCATGGCGCCTTTATATCGTGCTGCCCAGGGCCGTCAAATGGGGATAGCACACATCAAATGAGGATAGCACACATCGGCCAAGGCTCGCTTGTTACGGCAGAAATAGGTGTTACATAGGTGTCATCCCTTGGCCCAACGTTCACGCTCGCCATGCCCGACCTGCATTTTGCCCCCCTTCCCCATCGCGGTTTGATTGCGGTTCGCGGCGACGACCGCGGCGCTTTTTTGCAAGGTTTAGTGAGCAACGACGTGCGCAAGGTGGAAGCGGGCCTTGCCGCCTGGGCCGCGTTCCTGACGCCGCAGGGTAAATTCCTGCATGAATTTTTCATGTTCGGCCTGGGAAATGCGATTTGGCTCGAATGCGAGCGCGAGCGCCGCGCCGATTTGATCGCGCAACTGTCCAAATTCAAATTGCGCGCCAAGGTTCAATTCGATGCGGTCGACGAGCTTGCGGTCGGCGCGGCGTGGGGCCGCAATGTCACCGCCGCGTTCGGATTACGCGACGAGTCCGGCATGGTAACGGCGCTGGGGGCCGGTGTGGTATTCGTCGACCCGCGCCTGAAAGGCGCCGGCGTGCGCTGGTCTTTGCTCGCCGCCAACGCGCCCGACGTTCTTGGTGAACTCGGACTTCAGGCCGCATTGCCCAGCGATTACGACCGGTGGCGCGTATCGTTGGGATTGCCCGACGGCAGCCGCGACATGGAGGTCGAGAAGGCGATCCTGCTCGAGAACGGCTTCGACGAGCTCGGCGGGCTGGACTGGGACAAGGGCTGCTATCTGGGGCAGGAACTCACCGCGCGCACGCACTATCGCGGGCTGATCCGCAAACGCCTGTTGCCGGTCGGCTTCGATGCCGATCCGCCGGAGCCGGGCGCGGACGTCATGCAGGATGGAAAGCCGGTGGGCGTTGTCCGATCGGTTGGACCCGGATGCGCACTGGTCCTGCTGCGGCTGGATGCGCTGGCACCCGGAGCCGGGGACCTGCTTATCGGTTCCACGACCGTGACCCCGCAGGTGCCGGGCTGGGTCAAACTGCCCGAGCAGACGTCTGCTTCGGGCTGAACGGCCGCGGAAGCGGCGTCAGGCCGCCTTCGGTAGTGCAGGCGCGGGCGCGACGGCCGGCCGGGCGCTGCGGGCGTCCGCTGTCCGGCGCTGGCGTTCGCCGACCAGGGGTCGGGCAAAGGCGTCCTTGCGCGCCTCCATCAACAGCACGCCGCTGAACTGGGTGAACCAGCGCGCGCCGACATTCTCCCATGCCGGCGCCGCGCGCAGCAGCATGCGCGACCGGATCGGCGGCACGAACAGCGCACGCTCGGTGCGGGTCGGCGCGAACAGGGTCTCCTGCATCATCCGCGTCATCTGGCTGACGGTATAGGGCCGGCCGAAGCCGAAGGGCGTCCGCTCCAGCCGG
>JAGREB010000531.1 GCA_020446775.1 Paracoccaceae bacterium | reverse complement strand
TCGGAATTGGCCTGTTTTTCCGGCTCGCGCCCCGGAATCATGGCGTTCAATGCTGGACGGCCCGGCGATATCGCTGTCATAAAGGGCCGCACTCCAGCCTACGGTTCTCTATTCTCCGCCCTGCCATTTCCCAGTCGTAATTCGGATTTCGAGTTTGCCATGACGACCAGAATCGTCCCGATGTACCATCAGATTTATCTGACTCTGAAGAACGACATCGATCACGGCAAATATAATTCGACCAAACCGTTTCCGAATGAAATCGTGCTCGCGAAGAAATTCGGCGTGTCGCGCGTCACGCTTCGTCGCACGCTGGACATGCTTCAGCGCGAAGGGCTCATTGTCCGCCGGCCTGGAATTGGGACGTTTGCAGCTCCGCCCGACAAACGCGTCAAATTTCGTGGGACGATCGATAGTTTTTTCGATGCCTTGAAGGCGGGCAAAACCCGTTACAAAACCGAACTGATCGATCATCAAATCGTTCCCACACCCGCCTTTCTCCTCGAACAGTACCCAGATATCGGCGAGACATGCATTCGCGCCAAGAAGGTTAGTAGCAGCGCGGAAGGGCCGATTCACTTCGGAACGCACTATTATCCTCAAAGCCAGTTCAAGAGCGGGAAAAAAGGCGCCGGGTCCGAAAAGTCGCTATTGGTGTTTTTAAAAAAATTCCGCGTGGACGCGGGGCGTATGGACCTCGTGATCGGTGCGGCGTTGGCCGATTTGGAAGTTTCGCAGCACTTGGGTGTGCAGGCTGGATCGCCGGTCATCGTCACCAAGCGCATTACGCATGATCAAAAAGGAAACCCGGTCGAGTTCATGCACGCGATGACGCGGCCCGACCGCTATGAATACATCATGCAGTTTTCGGGGCATTCGCCAGGCCACCATCCTTTTTGACCTGGACTTTTGCCGGCTACGAATTCGTGGCGTGCCGCATTGGCGAAATCCGGCGCGCGCTTCCCATCGCTCTCCTCGTTTGAAATTGGCCAGAAATCGATTGAATCGGCCGCATTGCCGCCAGGGCCGGTGGCCGGACACAAGATATTACCCCATTGAAAAATATGGATTAAATCCTCCTCGTGCCGGCCAAAGTTGCCTTGTCGGCGGCTGCATTCTGATTGTATGCTGATTAATACAATTACGCCGGAAAATCGGCGCGCTCACTTTGCCAGGCGCGCACGGCATGTCTCGTCGAACATCAACGTTTTTGGACACTCACCACAGGAGCTATCAATGCCGGAACTCAAAGCTGAACGGGTCGAGGTGCCCGGAAAGATCAAGGGCCGCAAGACGGTCGCGATCGATTTCAACAAGTCGGACACGGACCAACAAGTTTGGCTCGGCAATCCGCACATCGACAATTTGGTACATGTCGTGATCGCCTTGGGCGCCGAGCTGTGGACCAGCAAGCAACGGCAGATCATCGCCGAAAAGCTTGCGGAAAAAGGTATTCCCGCGACCTATCAGGCGATCGAAACGTACAAACCGACCCGCGAAGAAGAAGCTCAGTGGGAAGAAGAGCGCCGCGCATTGGCGAGCCGTCTCTATGGCGTGTTTGGCCGCGCGACAACCGCCACCAACGTCGCGTCCAAGTAACGCGGTCTCAGGATCAGGAGAACAAACATGTTTAATCGACGCGAATTATTTCCTCTCGCGACCGCACTCGCCGCCTTCGCGAGTTCAAGCGGAAATCAGGCGGCGGCCAAGACGACCGACGTCAAGATCGATCCGCAACACCAAAGCCCGGAGATGGAAGCGATGCACTCGATCCGGCTCCCGCGCCTGGATCAAGAAAGTTATTGCGACTTCATGGGGTCGTTTCGTCAAGCCATGAATAAGGCGTTCAGGGATTTGCCAAAGGACGTAAATGATTTCCTGTCAGCGCAAGGCGTAGACGCCGGCAAAGATTATACACTCGAAGAGGCGTTCGATCTTGCTTCCCGCCACCCGACATTCGCGATGAATACCCGTACGTGGGTCAGCAGCCAGCAGCAGATGTGGCAAACCATTGCCGGCGTGTTCTACGATCGTGCCGACGAAATCCTGGCCGAGTTGGAAAAGACCGACAACGAAGGTCCCGGCAAGTTGGTGCTCGATCCGGATTTGGACGTTCCGGATTGGGCGCGCCACGAAATCCATATCCAGCCGGGCGGTTATGTCGGCGACCCATTCGCAGGCGCGATCGCACAATATGGATCGAAGCATTTTGGACGCGGTTCGCCGCTTCTTTACAACGATCACCAAGAACGTCACTTGAAAATGGCGCAAGACTCGCCGCTTCCCAAAGACGGGGAAGTGAAGCGCATCCTCGACGCCGGAACGGGCTGGGGATCGCTGGCGACGGCGATGAAACTACGCTTCCCCGACGCGGAAGTGTGGGGC
>JAGREB010000530.1 GCA_020446775.1 Paracoccaceae bacterium | reverse complement strand
CTTTTTGAGTGCGCTGGCCTCGTGTGCAGGTAGCTCGTCCACCCAGCCGCTGGTCCGGTCGTTCAACTCGGCTATGGTTTTCGCCCAATCGGGCCCGGCTTCATCGGCTTCGGTTTTGTTTGTCTCGACGCCCGCGGTTGCATCCATGCTTGCGGCGGAGGGAGGCTCACCGTGCACTTTGATCCAATGTTTTCCGTCGATTTCGGCGTAATCGAGATGCACGTGAAATCCGGCAAATCCCTCGAAATCGGCCGAGATTGTCTGGTCTTTGGGGAATTGAATTTCAGTCGCCGGCTTCACATCGTCGAGGAGTAGGATCGCTAACAGTCGGCCGAAATCGTCGGCGACGAAATCGCTGGTTTGCTCGACGCCTTCTGGCATGTTGAGAATCTTGAAATTCGGATCGCTCGGGGCGCTCTGACCGGCAACAATGATTTCACCGTCCGGGTGGGTGACGGTGACTTGTTTAATCGCGTCATCCTTGATGTCGACAATATCGCGCTTCAGCCAATCACGGGCCTTTTCGCCGGGATTGAGTTCGCCAAAGACCAACCAAGTCTGATCGTCGCCGGGTAAGCGGATGTAGGTACCACCTTCCTTGCTGCCCAAGGTGAACTTCCGCTTGCCGACGATCACGTCCGCCAGCACTCCGCCATTCTTGTCGAGCAGCGTGACCTGCTTTGCACGGCTGTCTTTCGAACCCGGATCTTGCAAATCGAGGCGCGCAAAACGGTCGGGCAACTTGGTCTTTGCCTCGAGTTTTGTCATCCGCGCGATCTTAATCACGGCCTCGGCGATTTTCGAACCATCGGCCGGATATCCGCCGCGGTCTCGGAACGTCCACGATGTGCCGTCGAAATCGAGCGTATATGTCCCTTCTTTGCTTTGCACCACCACCGTGGCAAGGCGGTTGAGATCGTTCGTAAGGGTTGGGAAAACCGGCTCACCGGCGGTGTCGGAACTCTTGAATGATGGTTGCGAGTTGACGGCGACGATTGCGAGAACAATCGCGGCAACGGTCACTGCACACAGGCCCCATAACGTTTTCATAGTCATGCCGATTGCTCCGCCCGCATTTAGGTTTCGGCGGTTGCCCGCGAACGCCGCCGGGATTTAACAACGGCGACGACGATCATGATGAGCCCGAACAAGATCGGAACAGCGGCGATATTCACGAACTTGATCACCGTTTCGAGCGTGTCGATGTCCTGGCGAAGTGCGCGCTGCACATCGCGCAATTCACGGCGCGTCGATAGAATTTCACCGCGGTAATTCTCGATGGCCGTGCTGTCCTCTGGGCTGAGCAGCGCGTTCTCATCGCCTTGCTGTTTGAGTTGAATCTCGTCGACGCGTTTTTGCAGTTCGTCGAGACGCGACAACAACCCCTGCTCCGCCGCGCGATACTGCTGTTCCGCCTCCAGCTGAATGTCTTCGATCAATTTGAACGGCCGGCGCTGCGCGCCACGGCCACGCAGGCTTGATAAAGCGGGTGATCCGGTCAGGTTTTCAAGTGCGTTGATGACAAACGATGCGTTGTCGGCAATCGGAACCAGCATGCGTTGGCCGAAGAAATTGCTTTCTTGCGCCCAGAAACGGTCCGCGAGCATATCGCTATCCGCGACCACGACGACCTGGATTGGGCCCTCCGATTCCTCCAACGGCGCCGGCGCATCGGATTTTGTGTCCGCGGCGCTTTTATCCTCGCCGTCGGTTGATGCCGGAGGACCATCTGGAAATGCGCTTTTAACCTTTCCGGATATCCGGACCCCAAGGATTTCGTTCTTATCCGCCGGTTGGAAGTCGCGGAACAATGCGACGACGTCGGGCAAACCCATCACTTTGTCGGCGTCGATGCGCATCGATTTTTTGCCGGTCATGATCAACGGCGTGACCGTCGCCGAATGTCCTTCGACAAGATCGATCGCACCGGGAGTGGCCAGGTTCAACGTGTTAAGATCGCCGGTGATCGCGTCCGATGGATCGATATGGGACTTATCGAGGCTCAGCCATGCCACGTAGTCGCTGACGACCGGCCGTCCGCTGACCGAGGTATTGACGCGCGTACCAGCTTCGATGTCGCCGACGATCTTTCCCTTCGCCAAGGTCACGCCCCATGCCTTAAGGAGTGTCTCGATGCCTTCAAGGGACCCGCCTCCGGACATGCCGCCCATGGGATTGGCGGATTCCGCGTTTGGATCAACGAACACCAGCGCGCGCCCGCCGCGAAGGACAAATTGATCGATGGCGTACTGGGCCGACGGCGAAAGGTTCTCCGGTTGAGCCAACATCAGAATATCGATGTCGGCGGGAATTTCGGTCAGCGACGCATCGAGGTTCTCGACGTCGAACAATTCCTTGATTTGGTCCATGACCACCCAAGGCGGCGTCGGCTGGCCACCCATGCCGAATTGGCCTTGGGTCATACCGCCTTCGAGCGGCAAGGAACTGATCAGGCCGATCTTTGGCTGCTCGGGTTTCGCGAGCGCATAAATCAACTTGGCAAGATCGTACTCAAGAAACCGCTCGCGTTCTAAATTGAAGAACGGAATCACTTGCTGGTCGTCGGTCGAATTGGTTGCGGCCAATCCAAAGTATCCGACTTCGCCCGATTGCCCCAGCGGCACGGCTTGGAGCCCAAAACCCACGGCCCGGTCTTCGACGTCCGAGAACGGCTCGGGATCGTAGTACTCCGCCTTGATTTTTCCGTGGGCCAAATCGGCATACTGCGTCAGAAGGTCGCGGATCCGCTGATAATAGATCGCATGGCGCGGGCTGACTGCGCCGAGGGCCGCGGAAAAATAAACCCGCACGATAATCGGCTCTTCGATGTTCTCGAACACGGGTTTGACTTGGTCAGATAGCGTGTAGACGCCGCCTTCGGTGACGTCCAAGCGAACCGTGCCGAACCACGTGTTTGAAATGATGTTGGCGGCGACGAATAAAACGGCGGCAACTGCAACCGCGATGAGTCCGATTTTGGTCTTGTCGGTGCCGGTCATGATGTCATGCCGCCTTTTTGGTCTCGACCGTGACAACGGTCGCGAACAGCCAAAACGCAATCAGCGAGGCGAAAAAGACGATATCGCGCAATTCGATCACACCGCGGCTGAGGGATTCAAACCGCGTGAGAAAACTGAACGACGCGATAACGTCGACCAACGCGTCCGGCGCCCAGGCGCGAAACACGTTCAGCACCAGATCAAGCCCGCTCATCGTGAATAGGAAACAGACGACGGCGCCGAAGATGAAGGCAATGATCTGATTTCGCGTCAACGCAGACATGCAAATCCCGATGGCTAGGAAGGCTCCGGCCATCAGCCAACTGCCGATGTAGCTGACCGCAATCACACCATTATCGGGTGTGCCGAGAATATTGACCGTGATCCACATCGGGACCGTGAGGACGAGCGCGATGCCGCAGAAAATCCATGCTGCCAGGAACTTGCCGACGACCGCATCTACAGTCGTTATCGGTAAGGTCAGGAGTTGTTCGATGGTTCCCGATTTGCGCTCTTCGGCCCATAGCCGCATAGCGACGGCCGGCACCAGCAACAAGTACAGCCACGGATGAAAGCTGAAAAATGCTTCGAGACTTGCTTGGCCGCGGTCGAAAAAGCGTCCGATGAAGAACGTGAAAGCACCGGTCATGGCCACGAAGATGGCGATAAACACGAATGCCATCGGAGTCGTGAAATAGGCCGTCAATTCCCGCTTGGTGATGATCGCAATTTGCCGCATTTGATCTTGTCCGTTCTCAAGCGGCCTTTACCGCTGCACCGGTTGTAATCAGCCTAAAGGCTTCATCGAGATCGCCGCGATTTTGATAGACTTCGATGGCCGGAATTTGCCCGGACCGTACGGCGCCCGCGATTTTTTCGAGGATCGCCTGTCCCTCGCGCGGCCGCGCGCGCAGGAGGACCTTGTTAGCGCGCTGAGGGTCCGCAACTACGGATGCCACGCCGTCGAGGGCCTGCAACGTAGCGCGCGCC
>JAGREB010000529.1 GCA_020446775.1 Paracoccaceae bacterium | reverse complement strand
GAGGCGGGGCTTTGACCGCAGCTTGGAGAATCGTTCGGTGCAGTCGCCCTGCTGAACCGTAATACGCTTGCTAAGGGCGCCACGAAGTCGGCATTTTATATGAATGTGAGCCGAGCAGTGACCGAATTGACGTTCGACATCGAAAAACCGATTCACGCAAAGGGAGTTCGACCCATGAGGAAAATCTTGTTACTGACCGCCGCGGCGGGATTGAGCAGTTTAATCAGCGGCCAAGTATCGGCACACAACACGATGACGTCGAT
This sequence comes from Paracoccaceae bacterium, assembly GCA_020446775.1. Classification (GTDB taxonomy): domain Bacteria; phylum Pseudomonadota; class Alphaproteobacteria; order Rhodospirillales; family Rhodospirillaceae; genus VGEM01. Next base: position 2,865 of record JAGREB010000529.1, on the reverse strand, counting down.
GTACGCCCCGGCGGGCTACGTCCAAGACCTTGAGTTGCGCGTCACTCACGGCTGCAAGGGAAGCCCGGTTAACGAGGTCAGGGTGAAAATTCCGGAAGGCTTGACGCGCATCACCGTCGATAATCGGCGCGACTGGAAAGTCGAAACCAAAATGCGCAAGCTCGATAAACCGGTCCCGGGCGACGGCGGCAACATGATCAACGAAGTCGTCGACGAGATTATTTGGAAAGACCCAACCAGCTCGATACCGGCCGGCGGCGTGTTCGAAGGGTTCAAGTTCCGCGCCGCGCTGCCCAAAGAACCGGGGAAAATCCTCTACTTCCGCTCGATCAACGTTTGCGAACAAGGCGACGACAAGTACATCGACCTGCCCAAAGAAAGCCTCGACGCAAATGCCTCCGATTTGCCGGAAAAATTGAGCGCGTTCATGCGCGCGACGCCCGGCCCGTCGGCATTCATCATTCTCGAAAAGCCGGAGCGGCCGCAGTATCCGTGGGAGCCGGCCGAGCCGATGAAAGCCGCTTCGGCGAAGTAACATTCAGATGATCTTGCGGCGGGCCGGTTTCCGGCCCGCCGCTTTATTGTTACGCTTCGCCCGAGAATATCGAAACCGAGTTCGACCGACCGATTGGTGAGCCTGTCATGACGCGCCCGATGAAAGCCCTTGTTTGTACATTGACCGCGATGTTGGCGGCGATGTGGTCCGTTGCGGCCTTTGCCCACGCCGTCCTGATGGATTCTTCGCCCAAGGCGAAAGAAATGCTGGCGACGGCCCCCAAGGAGGTCTCCGTCACGTTCAATGAAAACGTCGGTCCGATCTTTTTCAAGATTCTCGACCGCACCGGCAAAGAGGTCGGCAGTCCCGGCGAAATACAAGTCGACGGTTACAAACTTATCCTGCCGCTGAGTGAGGAGCTGGCCAACGGCACTTATGTACTGACCTACCGCGTCATTTCGGCCGACACCCATCCGGTCGGCATGACATTCGGGTTCTCGGTCGGCGAGCCGATGGCCGCGATGGACGATGTGGCCCAAAGCGCGGACGCTGGATCGACGCCGTGGACCTATGCCGTCGCCGGCAACCGCTGGGTGCTCTACGCGACGATGTTGCTGGCGGCGGGTTCGGCGCTGTTCATGCTGATGATGAACGCGCCTGCGGCCGTCAATCAGTCGGCGATCCGCTGGGGGCGCGCCGGCGCGATCGTCGCCGCGATTGCCTACGTGCTGTCGATCGGTCTGGGCGGCGCCGAAATGGTGATGGGCAGCGGCGGCGCTCTATTCTCGCTCGATACCTGGGCGCGCGGGTCGGCGAGCACGCTGACGCCCAGCGCGGCCATCGGAATTCCTTCGATGGTGGTCTTGATCTGGGCGTTTGCGGCCGGCGCCGAACGGCCCAAGCTCGGCGCCTTGGCCGTGGGGACTGCCGGCGCCATCGGCAGCTTCCTGGTCACCGGTCACGCCGCCACGGCACCGCCGGTGTGGGTGATGGCGCCAATGGTCGGCGTGCATCTGGTGTGCGCCGCGTTTTGGCTGGGCGCGCTGTATCCGTTGTTCCGCACGACGTTTGGCGGAGACGTCGCGGTCTCGGCCGGCATGATGACGCAGTTTTCTACCCGCGCGGTGTGGACCGTTTCGGCACTGTTGCTCAGCGGGATTGTGATTACGTTCTTCCAGGTTCGCGAAATTTCAAACATGACCGGCACGGATTACGGCGTTTCGCTGATCCGCAAGCTCGTGTTGTTCGCGATCATTATGGCCATCGCCGCCTACAATAAGGTCGTGCTGACGCCGAAGCTCGAAAAAGGCGACGCCGGCGCGATGGCAAGCATCCGCAAGTCCATCCGCATCGAATACATTGTGTATGTCCTGATTCTCGGGGCGGCGATGACGCTCACCATGACGATCCCGCCGCGCGCCATCGTCGCGCAGAGCGGCGCCGGCGCGGCCATGGACATGAACGGCGGGTTCAAGACAACGATCCAATCGCAAGGCTACAGTGCCGACATCGACCTGACGCCGGCCCTTGCCGGTGAAAACATGATGATGGTCACGGTCAAGGATCAGGCTGGAAACGTGCTCGCGGATATGGCCGATCTCGAAGTGGTCGCCGAATTGCCGGCGGCCGGGCTATCCGACATCCGGGTCAAAGGCGAAAAAATGCCCAATGGGATGTGGCACGTCATGATCACCGACATGATTATTCCCGGCGAGTGGTCGCTCCGGGTCGAGGCGTTCGTGTCCGACTTCGACAAGGTCAATTTCGAGACCACGGCCCAAATCAAGTAGGTAGATCAAGTGACGGAACCGGCATGATCATTTCGATTGCCCGCAAGGAGCTGATTTCGGCGTTGCGCGACGGCCGCGTGATCTGGTCGGCGGCGATTTTCGCGGTCATGCTGCTGGCCGCGCTCGCCTCGGCCGCGCAGCGCTATACGGTGATCTCGACCGAGCGCGCGGCGGCGCAAGAAATCGTCGACATGCAATGGAACAATCAAGGCGAAAAGAATCCGCACGCCGCGGCGCACTATGGCGTCTATGCCTTCAAGCCGGTCACGCCGTTGTCGTTCTTCGACACCGGCGTGTCGAGCTTCACCGGCGTGTCGATCTGGCTCGAGGCGCACAAACAGAACATGGCCGAGGGCGAGCCCGCGCGCGATGCAACCGCCATCGCCCGCTTCGGTGAGTTGACGGCGGCCTTTACGCTGCAAATGCTGTTGCCGTTGTTGGTCATATTGCTGGCGTTTTCGTCCTTCGCCGGCGAACGCGAACAGGGCACCTTGCGGCAGGTTTTGTCGATGGGTGTATCGCCGACGTCGTTGCTGTTCGGCAAAGCGTTGGGTGCGGCGGCCGCGGTGAGTTTGTTCG
>JAGREB010000528.1 GCA_020446775.1 Paracoccaceae bacterium | reverse complement strand
GCGGCGATCTATGCCGCCCGCGCCAGCCTTGAGCCGATCATCGTGCACGGCCTTCAGCCGGGCGGACAGATGACCATTACCACGGACGTCGAAAACTACCCGGGCTTCGCGGAAGTCATCCAGGGCCCATGGCTGATGGAACAGATGCAGAAGCAGGCGGAACACGTCGGCACCCGTATGATTTCCGACACGATCGTTGACGTCGACTTGAGCAAGCGGCCGTTCGTGGCCACCGGCGACGGGGGCGACACCTATGTCGGCGATACTCTGATCGTCGCGACCGGCGCGACGGCGCGCTGGCTGGGACTGGAGTCCGAGCAGAAGTTTCGCGGTTTCGGCGTTTCGGCCTGCGCCACCTGCGATGGATTCTTCTATCGCGGCAAAGAAGTCGCCGTGGTCGGCGGCGGCAATACTGCGGTGGAAGAAGCGCTGTACCTGACCAATCACGCGACCAAGGTGACCTTGATCCATCGCCGCGACGAACTGCGCGCCGAGAAAATCGGCCAGCAACGCCTGTTCGACAATCCGAAGATCACGGTGGTATGGGACACGGCGGTCGACGAAGTAGTCGGAACAACGCAACCGCCCGGCGTGACCGGCGTCAAACTGCGCAATGTTAAAACCGGCGCGATGTCGGACCTTAAGCTGGACGGATTGTTTATCGCCATCGGTCATTCGCCCAATACCGAACTCTTCAAGGGCAAGCTCGACATGGACGGCGACGGATACTTGAAAACGGTGCCGGGCTCGGTGCGCACGAACGTGCCGGGCGTGTTTGCGGCCGGCGACGTCCAGGATCACGTGTATCGTCAGGCTGTGACGGCGGCGGGAACAGGGTGCATGGCCGCGCTCGATGCCGACCGCTTTTTGGCGGGTCACTGAACCAGAGGGAGGCCGCAATGGTCGGCCGGAGCGGAACGAAACTCGACTGGGACAAACTGCGCGTTTTCCACGCGGTGGCCGAAGCCGGCAGCTTTACGCACGCCAGCGAGCGTCTCAATCTCAGCCAATCTGCGGTGAGCCGCCAAATCGGGGCCCTTGAGGATTCGCTTGGCGTCACGCTGTTCCATCGTCATGCCCGCGGTTTGATTCTGACCGAACAAGGCGACCTGCTTTACAAAACCGTCCACGACGTGTTCGCGAAGTTGAACAGCGTCGAGGACATGCTGACGGAAACCAAAGAAAACCCAGAGGGACCGTTGCGCATTACGACGACGGTGGCGTTCGGATCGGTCTGGCTGACGCCGCGCCTCAAGGAATTCATCCACAATTATCCGCAGATCGAGGTTTCGCTCAGACTTGACGACCGCTAACTGGATCTTGCGATGCGCGAGGCGGATGTTGCGGTCCGCTTCACGCCGCCGACCAATCCCGATCTGATTCAGCGCCTCGCCGGTTCGATGCGCGCGATGCTTTTCGCCTCGCCCGATTACTTGAAAGAGCGGGGAGCACCACGATCGCTGGAAGACTTGGCCAATCACGATATCGTCGCGTTCGGCGACGGTGTATTGCCGTACCCCGATGTCAACTGGCTGACCGATGCGCTCGACAAGGAGGGCATTGCGGCGCACCGGGCGCTACGGGTGAACAACCTGTATGGGATTTACCGTGCGGTAAAGAACGGCATCGGCATCGGGTCATTGCCGGAGTATTTCTATCGCGAGGGCCGCGGGCTCGTGCACGTCTTGCCTGACGTCGTCGGTCCCGACGTGCACGGATATTTCGTCTATCCGCAAGAACTCAAGAACTCCGCCCGCGTCGAGGCATTTCGCGACTTTCTCTTGATGGAAGCAGCCCGCGCGCGCACCGATTCAGGCCTTCAGGGGCAACTGTCCGCACCTTTTAAACGCAAGGATAGCCGCGCGAGTTAGCATATAACTATTTGATTTAGTTTCATTTTATCGTTACGCGGATTATATTGCTGCTATGCAGCATTCGCATGACGGTTGTGCGGAAATATCGCTGCCGCACGCGTCTCAGGTCGCGTATTTAGAACCATCGCTGCATCGCGGACCTCTGCCCCTTACCTCCCCCCCCTCCCCCGGTTAGTGGCTAACCACCTGCGATGCAGCGTTTGTTTTTGGCGCCGCCAAGCGCGCGTCACGTGGTTCCGAGGCCCGCCGGCCAAAGTCCGGCAAAGCTCGGGGTGAGATGTCCAGACCGGACGTTCAGCCTCCAAGACAAATCCTCGCCCCGGGCAAAAACCCGGGGCTTTTTCTTGGCGCGGCGGTTGGCCGATGAAAATCCGCTACTTCAGCGAAGCACAGAACTTCTGAATGCGTTCGCACGCCTTCTTCAAGGCGTCCGTCGAGGTCGCGTATGAAATCCGGAAGTACGGCGACAGGCCGAACGCCTCACCCTGAACGGCAGCGACCAAGGCTTCATCCAACAACGCCGCGACGAAATCGCTGTCGGTGCTGATCTTCTTGCCCTTAGGCGTGGTCTTGCCGATGCAACCGGCGCACGACGGATAAACATAGAACGCGCCTTCGGGAGTCTGACAGGTAATGCCAGGCGCCTCGTTCAGCATTTTTACGACCATGTCGCGGCGCTGCTTATAGGTGTCGTTGCGCGGCTTGAGGAAATCGAGCGGCTCATTGAGCGCGGTCACGGCAGCGGCTTGGGTGATCGAGGTCGGGTGCGAAGCCGACTGGCTTTGCACCATGTTCATCGCCTTGATCAGTTCGACCGGCCCGCACGCATAACCCAGGCGCCACCCGGTCATGGCAAACGCCTTGCTGACGCCGTTGATGGTCAGCGTCCGGTTCATGAGCTTAGGCTCAACCTCGCAAATCGTAGCGAACTTGAAGCCGTCGTAGACCAAGTGCTCGTACATGTCGTCGGTCA
>JAGREB010000527.1 GCA_020446775.1 Paracoccaceae bacterium | reverse complement strand
CATTCCCGGCCTGATCGAAGGCGCCCACGAAGGCGCCGGATTGGGCGACCGGTTCTTAGGTCACGTCGAACGCTGTGCGGTGCTGCTGCACTTGGTCGACAGCACGCAGGAAGACGTGGCTGAAGCCTACAAAGTCGTGCGCCGTGAACTGAAAGCCTACGGCGCCGGTCTCGACAAAAAGAAAGAGATCGTCGCACTTAATAAATGCGATGCGCTCGATCCTGAAACGCGGTCGGCACAGCAGGAAAAACTCAGCAAGGCCTGCCGCAAAAAGGTTCATTTGTTGTCGGGCGTGTCGGGTGAAGGCCGCGACCAGGTGGTTCAGTTGCTGGCCAAAGCGGTCGTGGCGGCGCGCGAACAGTCGGACCAAGAAGAAGAGTTCGAAGCCGCCGACGGCGCGTGGATGCCCTGAGGATTGCGATGTCGGCACTCAGCAAATCGAAACGCGTGGTCATCAAGATCGGCTCGGCCTTGCTGGTCGAGGAATTGACCGGCGAGCTGCATCGCGCGTGGCTGGACGCACTGGCCGACGATATCGCGGGCTTGCGCAAAAAGAACCTCGACGTGGTGGTCGTGACCTCGGGCGCCATTGCCATCGGCCGCGGTCCGCTCGGCATGCGCGGCAAGAAATTGCGCCTGGAAGAAAAGCAGGCCGCCGCCGCCACCGGGCAATCGCGCCTGACCCAGGCCTACCAAAACGCGCTCGACCGCCACGGCATCACCGTTGCGCAAGTTTTGGTCACCATAGATGACACCGAGAACCGCCGCCGCTTCCTCAACGCGCGCAATACGCTCGATACGCTGCTTAAGCTGGGCGCGGTGCCGGTGATCAACGAGAACGACACCGTCGCCACCACCGAAATCCGCTACGGCGACAACGACCGCCTTGCCGCGCGCGTGGCGCAGATGATCGGTGCGGATACATTGGTGTTGCTGTCGGACATCGATGGACTCTACACCGCCGATCCGCGCATTCATCCCGACGCCAAGCTGGTTCACGAAGTGCGCGAAGTGGACGCGAAGATCGAGGCCATGGCCGGGGTGTCGCGTACCAATGTCGGTTCCGGCGGCATGGTGACCAAGATCACCGCCGCCAAGATCGCCATGAATGCCGGATGCCGCATGGCCATCGCGCCCGGTAAACCGCTCAACGCCTTGAAGGCGCTTGACGACGGCGGGCGCTGCACGTGGTTCATCCCCGCCGCCAGTCCGCGCGCGGCCTACAAACAATGGATCGCGGGCGCGGTGCAGCCTTCGGGTGTGGTGGTGGTCGACGACGGCGCGATCAAGGCGCTGCAATCGGGCAAATCGTTGTTGCCGGCGGGAATCGCCGCCGTCGAAGGTGCGTTCGAGCGCGGCGACGCGGTTCAGGTCCGTGCCAAGGACGGCAAAGTGATCGCGAAGGGATTGTCGGCCTACGGCAGCGACGATCTGCGCAAGATTGCAGGCCGCAAGTCCGATACCATTGAAAGCGTACTCGGGTTCCAAGGCCGCAGCGAAGCCATTCACCGCGACGATCTGGTGATGGAAAGCTGATCCGGCGGCGTTATGTGATAGACTGAAGGCTTAGGAGTTGAGGCGATGGACGGCGGAAGCGCGGCCAAAAAACCCAGCGAAGATAAAGCCGGCGATGACATCGACGCGCTGATGGACGGCATCGGCCAAGCCGCGCGCGCGGCCGGCCTTGCGCTGGCCAATGCCTCGACCGATGCCAAGAACAAAGCGCTGACCGAAGCGGCCAAAGCCATCCGCGCCCGCGCGGGCGAGATCAAAGCCGCCAACGCCAAGGATATGACCGCGGGCAAGGCCAAGAAATTGACGCCCGCGCTTCTCGACCGGCTCGAACTCAACGACAAGCGCATCGAATCCATGGCCAAGGGACTGGAGGATATCGCCGCGCTCGATGACCCTGTCGGCGCAGTGATGTCGGCTTGGACGCGGCCCAACGGTCTGAAGATCGAACGCGTGCGCACGCCTTTGGGCGTGATCGGCGTTATTTATGAATCTCGTCCCAATGTCACCGCCGATGCCGGCGCACTGTGTCTCAAGGCCGGCAACGCCGTGATCCTACGTGGCGGCTCGGAGAGCTTTCATTCCTCGCGCGCGATCCTGGTTTGCTTGCAAGATGGTGTGCGCGCGGCGGGCCTGCCCGAAACGGCGGTGCAAATGGTGCCGACCACGGACCGCGCCGCCGTCGCGAAAATGCTGACGATGACAAAGTACATCGACGTCATTGTCCCGCGCGGCGGGCAGTCGCTGACGGAACGGGTCATGACCGAAAGCAAAGTGCCGACGTTCCTGCACCTGATCGGCCTGTGCCACACCTATATTCACGCCGGTGCCGACGCCGCCAAAGCCCGCGCCATCGTGCTCAATGCCAAAATGCGCCGCACCGGCATCTG
>JAGREB010000054.1 GCA_020446775.1 Paracoccaceae bacterium | reverse complement strand
AAGCTGCGTCGAGAGGTTCGCGCTCGGCGCCGCCAGCGGGAAGCCGCACTCCCGGATCACGGCCTGAATCACCGGGTGGGCGGGCCAGCGGACGGCCACCGTGGGACCGCCGGCGGTCACGATTTCGGGAATCCGACCGGACCGCCGGACGCCGATGGTCAGCGGCCCGGGCCAGAAGGCGCGGGCGAGTTTGTCGAAACGGCCGTCGGGTTGCGCCATACCGGCCACCCAGCCCGCGTCGCGGACGTGGACGATGAGCGGATTATGGGAAGGCCGGCCTTTGGCGGCGAAAATTTTCGCGACCGCTTCGTCGCTGGTGGCATCGCCACCGAGGCCATAGACGGTTTCGGTCGGAAACGCGACCAACCCGCCGCCGCGCAAGACATCGGCGGCACGGGCAATCAGATCGGGATCGACAATCGAAGCGCTCACGTCAGGATGTCCGCCGGTTCATACCGGTCCTTCGGCCAAAAATCGTCCGTTGCGGTAGCCGTCCTTTTTATAAGCAAGCTCGACACCGTCAAAGGTGTGAACCCGCCCGCCGCCGGCGCGGACGATGGCGTGGCCCGCCGCCGTATCCCACTCGCTTGTCGGTCCGAAGCGCGGATAGAGGTCCGCTTTTCCTTCCGCCACCATGCAGAATTTCAACGAGGACCCCACCGCGATCGATTCCGCGACGTCGTATTTGGCCAAGAACGCATCGAGCTCGCTCTGAATCTGGTGCGACTTGCTGCCCGTGACGACGACTTTTTGCGGGCGTTTGCGGCAAGCGAAATTGGACCATGTGCGGTTGCGCATGACTTGGGCGTGTCTTCGGCCGCCGAATGCGATGCCGACGTGCGTTTCGTCTCGAACCGGCGTGTAGATCACACCCAAGACCGGCACGCCGTCGTGAACGAACCCGATGTTGACCGTGAAATCGCCCCGGCGGTTGACGAATTCCTTGGTGCCGTCGAGCGCATCGACCAGCCAGAACGATGTTCCGTCAAAACTCGGATAACCCATGGCGGCGACTTGTTCTTCAGCGACAATCGGAAATGCTGGCGCTAACGCCGCGAGACCTTCGAGTACGACGGTTTCCGCCGCCTGATCGGCAGCCGTTACCGGCGAGTGGTCCGGCTTTGCTTTGACTTCGAAATCGCTTTCATAGATCGGCATGATGACGCGGCCGGCAGCCTGCGCCGTGTTCGAGAGGGTTTCGGCCCAGGATTCAAGGTGCTCGAACGAAAGTCCGGCCGCGTTCAAGGGTCAGGCCGCTTTTCCGGACTTTGCGCCGTCGATGGCTTGCCAAATCTTGAGCGGGGTCATCGGCATGTCGAGATGCGAGACGCCAAGCGGTGCAAGCGCGTCGATCACCGCGTTGGCCACGGCCGGCGTCGCGCCGATGGTGCCGGCTTCGCCCGCGCCTTTTATGCCAAGTACGTTGTTGGGTGTCGGCACCTCGGTGTAGGCGAAATCGAAGCGCGGCGTCGAGTCGGCGCGCGGCATGGTGTAGTCCATGAACGACCCGGTGGTCAGCTGGCCCGAGGCATCGTATTCGGCGAGCTCGTGCAAGCATTGGCCGAGGCCTTGTACGGCGCCGCCGAGAATTTGGCCTTCCATCAACAGCGGGTTCATGGCGTTGCCGAGGTCGTCTTGAATTGTGTAGTTGACGAAGGCGATCTCGCCGGTGTCCTCGTCGATCTCCAATTCGCAGACGTGGCAGCCGTTGGGGTAAGTCGCACCGGCCGGCGCATAGGCTTCGGCCGCGTAGAGGCCCGCCTTTTGTTCCGACGGGCGCTTGGCGTCGTCATAAGAGGCCGCGATCACATCGCCCAACGGTACGGCGCGGTCGGTTCCGGCGATCTTGAATTTGCCGCCGCCTTGCGCGTCCTCATCGAACTCGATGTCGACCGGCGCCGCTTCCAGCAGGTTGGCGGCGATTTGCTTGCCGTTGTCGATCATCTTGAGGATCGTCTGCTTGACCGCACTGCCGCCGATCGGCACCGAACGCGAGCCGCCGGTGCCAACGCCGGTGGGCACTTCGTCGGTGTCGCCCTGTTTGACGACGATCTTATCAAGCGCAATCCCGAACGCGTCGGCGGCAATCTGAGCGTAAGCGGTATGATGGCCTTGGCCATTGTCTTGGGTGCCGATGATGATCGTCAGCGTGCCGTCCTTGCCGAACGTCAGGTGCGGCTGTTCGCCTTGCCCGCCCGCACAGGCCTCGACGTAATAGCTGATTCCCAGTCCGCGCAGTTTGCCGTGCTTTCTCGCATCCGCGCGGCGGGCTTCGAAGCCCGCGACATCGGCGCGCTTGAGCGCCTTGTCCATCAGTTCTTCGTACTTGCCTGAGTCGTATTTATGACCGAGCGCGGTCTTGAATGGAAATTCGTCGCTGCGAATAAAATTCTTACGGCGCAACTCGGTTGCGGAAATTTTCAATTCTCGCGCGGCCTTGTCGATCAGTCGCTCGATCACATACGCCGATTCCGGACGGCCCGCGCCGCGATAGGCATCGGTCGGCGCGGTGTCGGTCACCATCACCTTCACATCCACGTGCGCCGCGGCCATGCGATAGGCGCCGGGCAGCATGGCGCAACCGGCCATGGTCGGGATCATCGCGCCGAACGCCGACACATAGGCGCCCACGTTCCCCATCGAAGAGACGCGCAAGCCGAGGATGATCCCGTTTTTATCGAGGGCGAGTTCGGCATGGTTGATCTGATCGCGGCCGTGCGCGTCGTTGAGAAAGCTTTCCGAGCGGTCGCCGGTCCATTTGATGGGCGTGGCCAGTTTCTTCGCCGCGACCAGGCATAGGATCGGTTCGTTGAACAGGAAGTTTTTCATGCCGAACGCGCCGCCCACATCCGGGCTGATGACGCGCATTTTCTCGCGGGGGATTTTGAAGATCGCTTTGGTCAGCCAGTCGAGCAGCTTGTGGCTGCCCTGGCTGCCTTGGGTCAGGGTCATGCGATCCTTGGCGGCATCGTATTCGGCCAAGGCCGCGCGCGGTTCCATTGCGGTGGGCGCGATGCGGTTGTTGATCAAGTCGATCGAAACGACCTTATCGGCTTTGGCGAACGCGGCTTCGGTCGCGGCTTTGTCGCCCAAACTCCAATGTACCAGTAAATTTCCAGGGGCTTGGTCGGGATGGATCACCGGCGCGCCGGGCTTGGCGGCATCGCGCATGGTGACCACGGCCGGCCGTTCGTCATAGTCGATTTCGATCAGCTCGGCGGCGTCGCGCGCCTGGGCCAGGGTTTCGGCGACCACCGCGGCCACCGGTTCGCCGACGTAATAGACGCGGCCTTGTGCCAGCGCCGGACGCAGCGGCGGATTAGCCGGCGGTTTGCCGTCGGGACCCGGCGGTATCATCGCCGCAGGGATGCGGCCAAGGTCTTTGACGTCCTCGGGTAGAATCACCAGCTTCACGCCGGGCGCGGATTTCGCCGTGCCGGCGTCGATCGACTTGATATCGGCGTGGGCGTGCGGCGAGCGCAGGACATATAAGTAAAGCTGCCCCGGGACCGAAATGTCGTCGGTGTAGCGGCCGGTTCCAGTCAGAAATCGCTGATCCTCGACCCGGCGAATGGCTTGACCCAGTCCGAAATTTCCCATGGCGGCTTGTCCCTATGGCGGCGCGGCAGAAAACCGCGAGAAGGCTGCCAACATAGCGACTCGCGGTGTTCGTGCAAGACGGGCGCGCCGTCCAAATCCGCTTCCCGGGGTGCCGGGACATGACAGGCAAATGAATGCCGTTTAGGCTGGCCGCATCCGTATCAGGCCCGCCTTCGGGCAATTCACGAGCAGGATTACGCCGCCATGAAAATTGCGTTCGCCAAACCCGCCATCCCCACCCAAGGGTGCGCCATTGTCGCGCTTGCCGAAGGCGCAAAACTATCGGGCGCCGCCGCCGCGCTCGATAAGAAAACCAAAGGCGCTATTTCCCGCGCCATCTCGGCCGGAGCTTTTGTCCCCAAGCGTGAAAAAACGCTCGTGATCGCGGGCCCGGCCGGGACCAAGCTGTCCAAGATCGTCGTGATCGGGCTTGGCGATGCCGGGTCGGTCGAGACCAAAGCGGCCGAAAAGATCGGCGCGATCGCTTATGACCAGGCCGCAAGTGAATCCGCCGCGACCGTTATCCTGCCTGCCGGCAACGGCACCAAGCTGGGCAGCGATACCAAGGGTGCCGCGACCGTCGCCGCTCATTTGGCCTGTGGCGCCGCGCTCAAGGCGTACCGGTTCGACAAGTACCGCACCAAGGAAGACAAAGACGCCAAGCCCAAACTAAAAAGTTTGACGGTCGTCACCGACGCGCACGTCGAGGCAAAGCGGCTTTACGGCCCGCTTGCGGCTTTGGTCGAAGGCGTCAAGTTCACACGCGACCTCGTCAGCGAACCGGCCAACGTGCTCTATCCGGAAAGTTTCGTCGCGCGCTGCCTGCCTTTGAAGAAGGACGGTCTTCAAATCGAAGTGCTCGGCGTGAAAGAGATGCAACGCCTCGGCATGGGCGCGCTGCTTGGCGTCGGCCAGGGCTCGGCCAAGGAATCGAGACTGCTGGTCATGCGCTGGATGGGCGCGCGCGACAAAAATGCGCGGCCGCTGGCGCTGGTCGGCAAGGGCGTGTGCTTCGACACCGGCGG
>JAGREB010000526.1 GCA_020446775.1 Paracoccaceae bacterium | reverse complement strand
CAGCGAATTCTTCGGATCGTCGCCCGCTTCCGCGGCAAGATAAGGATCGATGCCGACCGCTTGGGCCGCCATCATGGTGAGACCTTCCCCGAACGAACAACTGGATTTGTGTGGCGTTTGGCGATTCATTCGACTGACTTTCCAGGGCTGAAGTTTTAAACAAAACGCCCGCGGGACCGGAGGTAACCGCGGGCGCACGTGTAGTGCGCGTCAAATGCCCGACGCACCCGGCCCACTCAAGCACGAGAACGGGTTTATGCGCATTTGATTTTTTGGCGCGGTTATTGCCACTTTTATTTGAGAGAATCCTGTCGCGGGCTGGAACACTGCGACGATTCACGTATCATTTGCCCTTGTACCGCTTTCTCGACATACAATTACTGAGAATCGCCGAAAATTACTCATATTGAGGTTGATGATAGCGCGTTGGATTTCGATTTCTGGCCGACTCTTGCTTTTTCCGTGCGCGTCAAATGAAATGGATTGTTCAATGAAAATTCGAATGAGATTAGCGCTGATCGCCGTCTTTTTAATTTGCGCTGCACCCGAGGCACGCGCACAACTTTCCGAAGATGGCGGTTATGCAGATCTACTGAGCGCCCAAGCGATTGGAAAAGATCTGCCCTCATTCGACAAGACAATCGTTTTCAATTTCTCGCCTTACCCGACTTGGTTGCTACGAACTTTAGCTTTCTTCGGCAACTCAGAATCTCGAGCGCAACTTGGTTTTCGGCAAATCGGTGGGCTTCATGCTGCCCTCGACAAATGTACGGGTGTCCGCAATCTTTGGCTGGCGGCTCGGGAAGACAACAAGTTCGCAGTTTATTGGCTGCTGTCCCATTACATGAGCAGCAGCGAGCCGCCCAACTATATCGAGGGGTTGAAGTGGCAGCTCCGGTGGGCCGCGCTCGAAGATTGGACCGATGAAGATATCGCGCGAGCCGCTCAAGTCTTTGAGTTACCGGAAGACCGGAAGAACGAAATCATTGCGACCTATCGCACACGCTCACCGGCGCTCGACCCTTTGCCGGAGCCAGAATCGTGTCCTGCATTGGACGCGAACGGAAACCCGTTAATTTTCAGACCCGATTGAGTCTCGATATGCGTCGGCAATTTCACTGAAAGTCGCATGACCCGAGGCGCCGGTCCGTTTTGTGATCCAGCCTACGCCTTTGTTGAAGATCTTACCGAGCGGACCACCCCACATCTCGAGCGATGAACTCATTCCGGCCCATCCATCATAATACTCCGCCAAGCGCTTTTTCTGGGCGTCGGGTAATCGGCGAAGGTCATCTTCGGTAGGCATATAGTCGAAAGGTTTGCCTTTCAAGAAATTGGGGACCCAGCCTTCGCAGCTTTCAGAAATCATTCCATGATCGCATGGGTCGTAAAACGGAATAGCAGGGATAATCGGTTCTTGGGAACTTGAATCAACAGCGCTCTGTTCTCCAATTCCATCATCAGCATGCGCCGACCCAATGATTCCACCAAAGGAGCCAGATGACGCTGGCCCCCTTGAAAAAGAAGGGGTACCCGAACCGCCGATGGAAGAATTGCCTGAAAGAAGGTTTCCGTTACGATTGTAAGTAAAGGTATAAGTCGGAATGCCCGCCGGTGACGGGCCTGGTCTATAGTTGTCTGGAATATTAAACCTATTCGGCGGATCGGTTTTCCAGTTCGTCACGACATCAGAATTGAATTGTTGTGTTCCAGTCGCGGCGTTGAGCAGGCTTTGATCGTTGACGCGGCGCGTACGCGGATCGACGCCGCGCGCGGCGAGATCGTCTTGGATCATCGCACGGGTACGGGCCGAGAGCTGGTCGGGGTGCAGCACCATTTCGCCCGGGGTGACGTGGGCGATCTCGGTATCGCCACCCCTTCCCTGCAACGCCAGCAGCTTGGCCGAAATCGCATTGACCAGCTCGGGATGCGCCGTGGCGTCGACGTACTTGAGTTCGTTCTGAGCGTCGCGGATCAATTCGGCCCGCAGCTTGAGGTCTTTGGTGGCGCGTGCCTTGCGCAACAAGTTCAACGAATTCTTCGGATCGTCGCCCGCT
>JAGREB010000525.1 GCA_020446775.1 Paracoccaceae bacterium | reverse complement strand
CCGTCAGCCACGGCATCGTCGAGCGCCTGAATTACCGCCCGCTTGGCCGCGAAATCCGACTCGGCGGCAGCGACGGTTTCGGCCGTGATGCCGGGCATCCCCGCACACGCCGACGCTACGCCGGCAGCCGAGGCAAGGTCCTGACCCTGTCCGAAGATGGCCATGGACACTTTTTTCGCAAACGCGCGCGCCGCCGCGTCATCCGTAGCTTTCAGATGCCAGAACGTCAGCCGCGCCAACTTCACGTCGGGCGGAAAGTTGGGCGGCATTTTGCACGGCAGCCCGGCGAATTCGCACGAACGCGCGAAATCCTGTGCAAGATACTTGAGCTTGGCCGGAATCAGCGGCGGCGGCGTGATGTTCTGCGCCTTGAACAAATGCGCCAGCGACACCGCGCGCCAATCGACCGTTCGGCCGAGCGACGCGGCCAGATCGTCGATGGATTGGATAGCGATATAGGAAAAGGTCGAATTGAAATCGAAGTAGAAGCGGATCGGATCGGCCATGGCGGCACCTGCTTTTTCGCAAAACCGGAGCGATGTTGCCCGGCAATGAAGATTGGAAAAAGCATAAGTCAGGTATAGGTGATATTCGAGACCGTGCAGGGTAAACCGGGGCGGATTATGATGGCGGACCATGGCGCGACCATCGAGTGGCGGGACGACGGCGCGGGTTTCACGACCGGGCGCTACAGCCGCGCACATACTTGGGTCTTCGATGGCGGCGCGCAGGTCGTAGCGTCGTCATCGCCGCACAACGTACCGCTACCCTTTTCCGACGCCGGCGCCGTCGACCCCGAAGAGGCCTTCGTCGCCGCTATCGCTTCGTGTCACATGCTGTGGTTCTTAGGTCTCGCGGCGGCCAAGAAAATCGCCGTGACAGGTTATACCGACCATGCTGTCGGCACGCAGGAAACCGGTGCGGACGGTAAGGCGTGGATTAGCGTGGTCAGGCTAAGACCCGAGATTACGTTCGCGGGCGAGGTTGCGCCAGACGTCGTCGCAGCGCTGCACGACGCCGCGCACGAGCGTTGTTTCATCGCCAATTCGGTGAAGACGGAGATTATCGTCGAACAGGTCTAGGCCAATGCCGCCTGTACCGCGCGCTTGGCCATGACACCGATCAGATGCGCGCGATATTCGGGCGTGGCGTGCATATCGCCGTTCAATCCGTCGGCCGAGGCTTTGATGCCCTTGACGGCATCGGTGCTGAAAGATTTTGACAACGCTTCTTCCAGATCGCCCGCGCGAAACACACCGGGGCCCGCGCCGGTCACGGCGACGCGCACGCCTTCAGCCGTTTCGGCGACGAACACGCCGACCACGGCATAGCGCGACGCCGGGTTGGGAAACTTGGCGTAACCCGCGCGCTTGGCGACCGGAAACGACACCTTCACGATTAGTTCGCCCGGTTCGAGCGCGGTCTCGAACAGACCGATGAAAAAATCCTCGGCCTTGATGGCGCGCTTATCGGTGTGCACCGTCGCGCCAAGCGCCACAAGTGCCGCCGGATAATCGGCCGACGGGTCGTTGTTCGCGATGGAGCCGCCCAAAGTTCCACGATTCCGCACTTGCGGATCGCCGATTTCGCCCGCCAGAGCCGCCAACGCCGGGACCGCTTTGCGTACGTCGGCAGAGGCCGCAACGTCGGCATGAGATGTCATCGCACCGATAGTCAGTGTGCCGCCCGCAACCGAAATGCCTTTCATGTCGGCGATGGCACCGAGGTCGACCAATTGGCTCGGCTGCGCCAGACGTTGCTTCAAGGTCGGGATCAGCGTCATGCCCCCGGCAAGATAGCTTGCATCCTCGCTTGCGGAAAATTCCGTGGCGGCATCATTGACCGAAGCGGGTTTGGCGTAAGTGAACGAATACATGCGCGCCCCCTGCCTCTAAGCCGCTTTGGAATCTTTGATGGGCACGCCCATGTTCTTCGCGCCCAACAGCACGGCATTGACGATGCCGTGATAGCCGGTGCAGCGGCACAGGTTGCCTTCGAGTTCGTGGCGCACGGTGGCTTCGTCCAGCCCGTCCTTGTGACGCGTGACGATGCCGAGCGCGCTCATCACCATGCCCGGCGTACAGAAGCCGCATTGCAGCCCGTGACATTCGCGGAACGCCGCTTGCATCGGATGCAGGTCCTTACCGGTGGCAACACCTTCGATGGTGGTGACTTGATGACCGTCGGCTTGGACCGCCAGCATGGTGCACGACTTGACCGGTTTGCCGTCGAGATGAACCGTGCAAGCACCGCACTGGCTGGTGTCGCAGCCGACATGAGTTCCAGTAAGACTCAAATGTGCACGCAGGAAATCGACCAGCAATGTGCGCGGCTCGACTTCGGCGCTGTGCGCGCTGCCGTTGACAGTAAGAGAAACCTTGACCATGTGCGCAGACCTTAACGTTAACCGATCAACCACAGCCCGAAGACGATTACGATCAAAACCGCGATCATCGCCAGCCAACCGCCGAAGGAAATCGGCTGATGCGCCGACAGCGGGTCCGGCTTGGCCGCCATCTGGGCCGCAACTATGGGTGCCGGCGGCACCGTAGCCGACGCTGGCGGCGGAGTCACCTGCACCGGAGCGGGTGCGGGCGCCGGCGGAGTGGGTGCTGCGGTCGGCAGGGCCGCGGCCTTGGCGGCGGCCAGTTGTCCGAATTTCGCAAAAAAGTCATCGGCCAGTTTCTTGGCGGTGGAGTCAATCAAGCGGGCCCCGATCTGCGCCAATTTGCCGCCGACGGATGCGTTGACGTCATAAGACAGCAACGTGCCATCGCCGTCGTCGGCGAGCCGCACCTTGGCGCCACCCTTGGCGAAGCCGGCGACACCGC
>JAGREB010000524.1 GCA_020446775.1 Paracoccaceae bacterium | reverse complement strand
AGGTGTAGATCCACCGTATTTCCTGTTCACGCGCGTCGTTCGATCCTTGTGCCTCGATCTCGCGCCAGACACCGTAGAAGGCGATGATCGACAGCCTGATGCCGACGCCGCAAGCGATCACGCCACCAAACAGCGCCAGCTTAGCCGCAAGCCACACCGGCAACGGCACGATGTTCATCGCGACCGCGCCGCCCACGGCAAACAACGACGCCATCAAGACGTAGCGAATGACACGGTCGATCAGCGCAAGCGTCTTTCCGGCCGGGGCGTTGCGCAGGTGATGGATGACTTCGACAAAGGCAAGCCATACCACGCCGACGGCCGCCGCGATCCAAGCCAACGTCGCGCCGCCGGGAATGTAGCCGATCAGGGCCGCCAATATGGTCCCAAGTACCGCCTGCAACACCAGCGCGTACCGGACGTGCTGGTCGACATCGAGCACGTGTTCCATCAGCTTGTTGCGTTCGGCGAACGGCAACGACGGTGTACGGCACACGTAGCGGTACTCGCTGTTGATGACGAACTCGGATCCGAGCCAATAGCCGAGCACGGCGATATGAATCGCCAGCAGCGCTTCGATCAGCATGAGTCAAACTTCCCCGTCGTTTGCCAATGATCTGAACCGCAATTGAGTCGATCGCGCAAGAACAAAGACACTGGGCGGCCCCGGTGTTCTGGGACCGTCGAAAATGGATCGACGGCGCAAATCAATTTATGATCGCAGCCGGCGAAGTGCTGCTTTACACTTCTGCATTCATCATGTGCGCCGCCCCGCGCATCGATTCCACCGGAGATTAACCATGCCCACGAAACGAGTTTCATTCCTTGCGGCAACCGCCTTGCTGATGCTGTCGTTGACCGGCGCGGCCGCGCGCGACCTCGACCTGTCCAAACCCGAGGACGGCATCCTTGCCAGCAACAAGATCGCGTGCGGCTCGCTCAAGGAGGGCTTCATCGGACACGCGACCTGGCGCGGACGTGTCTACAGCCGCGTCACATGGGAACAGGACCGCTACCTGTTCGACGTCGTCGGTTACAACGTCCGCCGCTGCCCGAAGGTCACCGACCCGAAGCGTGGCACCGGCTACCGCGTGGTCTCGCGCGAAATCATGCTCTACCTCAAACCCGGCACCGACGAGGTGCTGAAGACGTGGGACAATCCGTTCACCGGCGAGACCGTCGAGGTCATGCCGGTGAAGAACGATCCGGTCAATCTGCCGCCGGTGATGCCCATCGGTCGCGACGGCAAACCCTATCGTTTCAGCGGCGAGATCATCGGCGATCTGGTGGTCCGCAATCTGCCGGCGTCGCTTTATTATCCGATCCCGATCGGCAGCAAGTATCCCGCCGCCGTGGGCGGTTACGCTCAGGCGATGGAGATCTACACACACTTTATCCCCAAGGACCAACTGCTCACCGATTCCGAGGAACCGTTGGAGGGCCTGCACTTGGCCTGGCACCGCTTCGGTAAATGGATGCCATGGATGAAGATGGGCGACCGCCCCGGCTTTCTGATCTTCACGACTTACGGCTGGCGTGTCGGCAGCCCCGACGAACTGCCCGCACCGATCAAGAATGCGCTTGCAACGGACGAGTTCGCCTTGTTCCGTGCGCCGCCGCCGCCCGACGACCCGCGCCCGATGATGGACGAATACACGCAGTACGGCGCCGAGATGGACGCCGCAGGGCGTTCGATGGGCGGGAAGTGACGCCGCGAGGGTAAAGGCCCGGTTTGTGCGCAGCTAAATTATACTGACTCAAGGCCGCGTTCAGACCACCAGGAACAAATCCGTGTCCCCGGTCTTTTCGCCGCAGGCGGTGATCAGCGCGTGGGCTTGGCCGCGATGATGGGTCTGGTGGTTGAAGAAGCGGGTGACCAGCAGCGACTTGTTCA
>JAGREB010000523.1 GCA_020446775.1 Paracoccaceae bacterium | reverse complement strand
CCTTTTCCCTCGTCGCCCCACTGGGACCCGACGACAGCCACGTTGGCCATGATTTCGTCCTTCCGTACCGCCCGCTATGCCACCGCGACGGCTTTGCCGCCGTCGTAGACATGCGAACAATTCAATCGTTTTGCCTCGGCTTTCGACGGCGCATCCCCATCGAGCCCCATGACCACCGACCACCCCTCGCCCTGCAAACGCTGGACATCGGCGCGTGAAACTGCGGCATCGACGTAAATCCGTTTGGGCGCATTCGGTTGAGGCGCGATGGCGACAATCGGGTCGATAAATAGCGTCGCGCCGGTCGCCGGTTCGCCGGACGGCAAGGTATAGCGGCCACCGCGGCCGATTTCGCGCTGCGAGCCGGTGACAAATACCGAGAACGTGATTCCGGTATGGTATTCGAAACCGCGGCTTTCCACCGCGTCGATCGTCAATGCCAACGCCGGGATCGCCTTGCGCACGGCGGCGACCACATCGACCAGGGCTTGCCACTCATTCTTCGCAGCGGTGGGGAGTTTCAGTTTGCCGACCGCCGCCAGCGCGGCATCCGCATCGCCGGACGCTCGCACCAGCGCAGCAAGGGTTTCGGCGTGTTGGCCGCCATGGCTTTTGATGAGCGCCGTGTCCTTGTGGTCGAGCGCGGCACGCAAATCGTCCGCCATATTGGGAACAAGTGCCGCGACCAACGTCGGCAACGCGAGATCGACCGAAAGACCTCCGATCCCGAGCGCCGTCAGCGCCTCGGCTGTCACGATGATGGCTTCCGCATCGGCGGCGGCCGACGCCGCACCGATCAATTCAAACCCGGCTTGCGTGAATTGGCGCTCGGGTTCCAGTTGCGACCCGCGCACGCGCAATACCGGCCCGGCGTACATCAGACGCAATGGACGCGGCGCGGACGCCAGGCGCGATCCGGCAATGCGCGCGATCTGGGTCGTGATATCGGCACGCAAACCGAGCGTGCGGTGCGACACCGGATCGAGCATGCGGAAAATGCGCTCGCCCATCGGCGCGCCGACACCCGACAACAACGCGTCCTCGAACTCGACCAGCGGCGGCTTGACCAGATCATAGCCGTTGGCGGCGAAACTCCGGCACAGGCTGTCGACCGTCGCCGCTTCGACCGCGGCGTCGGGAGGCAGCATGTCGCGCAGCCCTTCGGGCAGAAGGGTTTTGGGAATCGGATCGCTCATGGGTAATGGCCCTTAGGCAAACGCGTGCTTATACGCCCGCGGTCCGCCATCAACAAGACCTCAAGACCGATCAATAGCGCTTAGAAACCAAGGGTTTGGACTTGGCGGACGTGGGGCAATGCCTGCACCTGCGCCACGACCGATTCGGGAACCGCTTGATCGAGGTTCAACAGGGCAATCGCATCGCCGCCACTGTCAGGCCGTCCCAAGTGGAACGAAGCGATGTTGACGCCTGCCTGCCCCAGTGTCGTGCCAAGCGCGCCGATGAAGCCCGGTTTGTCGTCGTTGATGACGTAGAGCAAATACTGCCCGACTTCGGCTTCGATATGGATGTCGTTGATGTCGACCAAACGAGGCAAACTGCCGCCGAACAGCGTACCCGAGATCGAACGCGTTTGGCGTTCGGTGGTCACGGTCAGTTTCATCAGCGTTTGATAGAGATCGTGCTCGCCGCGCTTGATTTCGGTGACCTCGATATCGCGTTCGCGCGCAATCTTGGGCGCGTTGACCATGTTGACGCTTTCCATCAACGGGCCCAGCAACCCCGCGAGCGCGATGGCGGTCAACGGCCGCGTATTCAATTCGCTGACATGGCCGGAATACTCAATCGTCACGGCTTTGATTGCTGTTTTGGTGATTTGGCCTGCAAAACTGCCAAGCTGATCGGCGAGCTTCATGTACGGCTTCAGGCGCGGCGCATCCTCCGCCGAAACCGACGCCATATTGAGCGCGTTCGAGACCGCGCCGGTCAGCAAAAAGTCCGCCATTTGTTCGGCGACTTGAAGCGCGACGTTTTCCTGGGCCTCGTTCGTCGACGCACCTAAGTGCGGCGTGCAGATCACGTTCTCAAGGGCGAACAAGGGATTGGATTTTGCCGGTTCTTCTTCGAACACGTCGAGCGCGGCCCCGGCCACATGACCCGACTCAAGCGCGGCCTTGAGATCCGCTTCATTGACCAAACCGCCGCGCGCGCAGTTGACGATGCGCACGCCTTTTTTCATGGTCGAGATCGCCTTGGCGTCGACGATGTTGCGCGTGCCGTCGGTCAAAGGCGTGTGCAGCGTGATGAAGTCGGCGCGCTTGAAAAGATCGGCGAGTTCGACCTTTTCGACGCCGAGGTCCGTGGCGCGCTCCGATGATAGGAACGGATCAAACGCGATCACGCGCATCTTCAGGCCGAGCGCGCGGTCGGCAACAATCGAACCGATATTTCCGCAGCCGATGACGCCCAACACCTTGCCGTACAACTCGACGCCCATGAACTTCGACTTTTCCCACTTACCCGCATGGGTCGAGGCATTGGCTTGCGGGATTTCGCGCGCCAGCGCCATCATCATCGACAACGCGTGTTCCGCCGTCGTGATGGCGTTTCCGAACGGCGTATTCATAACGACGACGCCCCGCGCCGTCGCCGCTTCGACGTCGACGTTATCGACGCCGATCCCGGCGCGGCCCACGACTTTCAAATTGGGCGCGACGGCCATGACTTCGGCGGTCACTTTGGTCGCCGAACGTATCGCCAGCCCGTTGTAGTCCTTTATGATCGCCTTCAATTCGTCGGGCTTCAGGCCGGTCTTTACGTCGACATCGACACCGCGCGATTTGAAAATCTCGACAGCCGCGGGGCTCAACTTGTCACTGATCAGAACTTTCGGTTTGCTCATCGTCGGTTGTCCGTCTTATGCGGGTGTCACTTCGGCATAGGCCCATTCGAGCCAAGGCAGCAAGGCTTCGA
Organism: Paracoccaceae bacterium; assembly: GCA_020446775.1. GTDB lineage: Bacteria > Pseudomonadota > Alphaproteobacteria > Rhodospirillales > Rhodospirillaceae > VGEM01. The sequence goes on along the minus strand of JAGREB010000523.1, from coordinate 515 downwards.
GGTCGGCCTTATCGACCGTCGCGCCGCCCCAAATGCGCAACCCCGGCGGCGCATCGCGGTAGGCGCCGATATCGAGCGCCACGCCCTCGCCGTCCAGCAAACTCACCATCTTCTTCGATGCTTCGGCTTGCTTATCGGCAGGCAGCGCGGTGAACCAGTCGGCGGTGATCTTGAGGCAGATCGATGTGCACGAACGCGTATTCGCGGATTCGGCCAGGAAGCCGACCCAGTTTTTCTTATCGACCCAGTCCGAAATGACTTTGAGATTGTCTTCGGAGCGTTTGATCAGCCCCGCGAGGCCGCCGACGCTTTCGGCCCAGCTGAGACCGTCAACCGCATCCTCAACGCAGAGCATGGATACCGTGTTGATCGTGTCACCTTCGAAAATACCGGCATTCAACTTACCGCCTTTAGTCAGCCGGAAAATCTTGGGCATCGGCCACGGCGGCGAATAGCTTTCCAGCCGCTCGATAGCGCGCGGGGAAATTATCAGCATGCCGTGCTGCGCCTCGCCG
>JAGREB010000522.1 GCA_020446775.1 Paracoccaceae bacterium | reverse complement strand
CATGCCGGCGCCGCCACCGAACGGGCTGTCATCGACGGTGCGGTGCTTATCGCGCGCGAACCCCCTGATGTCCACCGGACGCAGCCGCCAGATCCCGTCGCTTATCGCCTTGCCCGCGAGCGATCCGCCCAAGGGCCCCGGAAACATGTCCGGGAACAGGGTCAGCACCACGGCGTCGAAGCATGGCGCATCGAAGTGCGGGGTGTCAGACCGTAGCGTGGGATTTGCGGCTTCCGTCACAGGTGTCGATCCTGGGTGGAAGCGTCGTTGCTTGTGTCGTCGTCTCCTTCGTCCTGTTGCTCGTCACTCGTTTCGTCTGTCTTCTCATCATCGGGGCCGCCAAACAGTCCTGGCAGCGCGTTCACCTTGATCACACCGGCGTCCAGGTCCACTTCGGCGATAGCGTCGGCTGAAAACGGGACCATCTCCGTTCCGCCTGCCGCGAGCGCGACATCGAGAATGTCGCCGCCGCCGAAATTCATCACCTGCGTCACCGTACCGACGCGCTCCGGAACACCTCCGTCCGCGTCCACCTTCTCCACCGCCAGGCCGATCAGATCGGCGTGGTAGTATTCTCCTTCGCCGGTGTCCGGCAGCGCCGAACGTTCGACGAATAACTCCAGACCTTTCAGCGCCTCGGCAGCGGTGCGATCCTTGACCCCGTCGATGCGGGCAATGACCACGCCTTTTGCGCTGCCGACGACCTTGAGCTTGAACCTTTGCGCGCCGTCTTCCGTCGCGACCGGCCCGTAGGCAGCAAGACCTGCCGGGTCGGCGGTAAAGCTCTTGATCCTGACCTCGCCGCGCAGGCCTTTCGCCCCGACGATGACACCGAGGCAGACACGGCCCGGCGTTTCGCGCGGCGCTTTGGCCATGGCGGCGGGCCGGCGTTAGCCGGCCTGCTCTGCCGCCGGCGCCTCTTCGGCCGGCGCTTCTTTGGCGGCGGCCGCGGCTTCTTCGGCAGCCTTCATACGTTCCTGCGCTTTGGCTTTCGGCTTGTCTTTCTTGGTCTGCGCCGGAACCTTCGGCGCTTCCATGATGCCGGCTTTGGCCAGGAACCGCTGCACGCGGTCCGACGGCTTCGCGCCGACGCCGAGCCAATGCTTGATGCGCTCTTCCTTCAGGACCACGCGATCCTTGTGATCGGCGGGCAGCAAAGGATTGTAGATGCCGAGCCGCTCGATGTAGCGGCCGTCGCGCGGATAGCGCGAGTCCGCGACGACGATACGGAAGAACGGCTGATTGCGCGCGCCGCCCCGGGACATTCTGATTGCAAGTGCCATGTCGAAATCTTCTCCTGTGGTGAACTTCGATATTCTTGGTGTGTGACTAAACCTGAACTGAACTCTTTACTTAACGACGGCCCATTGGCGGACCACCGGCCCTTAGGCCGCCGCCCGGCATCATGCCGGGCATATTTCCCATCATCCGGCCGAGCGCGGCCGGACCGCCCATCTTTTTCATGCGCTTCATCATGGTCGCCATGTCGGCGTGCTGCTTGATGAGTTTGTTGACGTCCGACACCGATGCGCCCGAGCCCTTTGCGATACGCTGCTTGCGCGAAGCCTTGATCAGGTCCGGGTTGCGCCGTTCCTTCGGGGTCATCGACAGGATCATCGCTTCCTGGCGCTTGAAGGCGTTGTTGTCGACGTTGACGTTTTTCATCTGCTTCATCGCCGCGCCCAGGCCCGGGATCATGCCGAGCAGGCCTTTCAGATCGCCCATGCGCTGAACTTGGCGAAGTTGCGAGAGCAAATCGTTGAAATCGAACTTGCCTTCCATCATGCGCGCGGCGACGCGTTCGGCTTCGTCTTTCTCAATCGTCTCTGCGGCGCGCTCGACCAGGCTGACAATGTCGCCCATGCCGAGGATGCGGCCGGCGATACGCGCGGGCTGGAACACGTCGAGCGCGTCGACCTTTTCGCCGACGCCGATCAATTTGATCGGGCATCCGGTCACGGCACGCATCGACAATGCCGCACCGCCGCGCGCATCACCGTCGATGCGCGTCAGAACAATCCCGGTGAGGCCAAGCTTTTCGTTGAATGCTTTGGCGGTGGTCACCGCGTCCTGACCGATCATCGCGTCGGTCACCAGAAGCACTTCGTGCGGCTTAATCAGGTCCTTGAGCGACGACACCTCGGTCATCATCTCGTCGTCGAGGGTGGTGCGGCCGGCGGTGTCGAACAGCACCACGTCGAAGCCGCCGAGACGCGCTTCCGTGAGACCGCGTTTTGCGATGTCGAGCGGCTTCTGGCCTTCGACAATCGGCAGCGAGACGACGCCGACCTGGCGGCCGAGAATGGCAAGCTGTTCCTGCGCGGCGGGACGATAGGTGTCCAGCGACACCATCAGGACCTTCTTACGGTCTTTATTCAGTAAGCGGTTTGCGATCTTGCCGGTGGTGGTGGTTTTACCCGAGCCTTGCAGACCGACCATCAACACCGCGACGGGCGCGGGCGCACCCAGATCGACCGTGGTCGCACCTTCAAGGAGCGTGGCAGCGTCTTGCTGCTCCGGGTCGCCGCCGAGCATGCGGACCAGGGCATCGTTGACGATCTTGATGACCATCTGGCCGGGGGTGAC
>JAGREB010000521.1 GCA_020446775.1 Paracoccaceae bacterium | reverse complement strand
CATTGATCAGCTGCAGCACGCCGATAACCGCGTCGGAATAATTCTTGAGCGGAATGGTCAGGAACGATTTGGAACGGTACCCGGTACCCTGGTCGAACTTCTTGGTTCCGGAAAAGTCGAATCCTTCGGCGACGTATGCGTCTTCGATGTTGATGGTCTGCCCGGTCAACGCGACGTGGGTGGCGACATTGTTGTGATTGGGCGCGCCGGTTTCGGCGTTGTACATCCGCAGCGGCGGGAAATTGATGGGCACGCCTGTCGTGCCGCCCATGGCGATCTTGAGCGTGCCATTGCGCACGATCACGAATTTGAGGGTACTGTCGTCCGTGCGGAGATAGAGCGTACCGCCGTCGGCTTTGGTGATATCGATAGCTTCGAGCAGGATGCGTTCGGTCAGCCGATCGTGATTACGCTCGGCCGAAAGCGCGAGGCCGATATCGATAAGCCGTTCAAGACCGCCGCCGCCTTCAGACCCCGGCGCGCCGGCTGGGATGGTCGCTCCACCGTCTGGCATGATCGCTGTATCCCTCTTCCCACGGCCCGCCGGCGGCTTCCCATCCAACCAACCGCCGCAACGGACTGCGAACACCACGAGGCATCGAATTCACGGTCTTGAAGCCGCAAAGCCGTGTTAAACACGGTCAAATTCGAAAGCCGTTTATCCCGTAAACTCAGCTATTTAGGCGAATTCTATTTTTAACGAAGCGAACGCCATATTAGGTGTAACAAGGTGGCCAAACAAGGCGGACCACCAAAAATTTCCGATGACTCTGGCTGCCGTTTCCCGGTTCGCTTGACGGGCCGCAGCACCGCGCCTTAAGTGGCGGGAATATCGAACGAAAAATCTCCCCTCCAGGGCGCGGCCGGTCATGCCATTCCGATCTTTGCGTGATTTCATTTCCCGGTTGGAACGAGAAAAGCGCCTGATTCGCGTCACGGCGGCGGTCTCACCCCACCTCGAAATGACCGAAATCCAGACTCGAGTGCTGGCCGAGCGCGGTCCTGCGATCCTGTTCGAGAATGTCGTGCGCCCCGACGGCAGCCGCAGTTCGATGCCGGTGTTGGTCAACCTGTTCGGTTCGGTCGAGCGCGTGGCGTGGGGCATGGACCGCGAACCCCACCAACTGCGCGAAGTGGGTGAGACGCTTGCGTTCCTCAAACAACCCGAACCGCCGGGCGGTTGGAAAGAGGCCCTCGCCATGTTGCCGCTGGTCAAGACGGTGATGGCGATGAAGCCGCGCACGGTGTCGAGCGCGCCATGCCAGGACGTGGTGCTGACCGGCGATCAGATCGATCTCGGCCAGTTGCCGATCCAAACCTGTTGGCCGGGCGAACCAGCGCCGTTGATCACTTGGCCGCTGGTCGTCACCAAAGGACCTGGCGACGACAGCCGCGATGTCTACAACCTCGGCATCTACCGCATGCAGGTGTTGGGCCGCGACCGCACCTTGATGCGCTGGCTTAAGCATCGCGGCGGCGCGGGTCACTTCGACCGCTGGAAGCAAACCAAGCATGAACCCCTGCCCGCGGCCGTTGTCATCGGCGCCGACCCCGGCACGATCCTCGCCGCCGTCACCCCGGTGCCCGACACCCTGTCCGAATACCAGTTCGCCGGCCTCCTGCGCGGCAAGAAGCTCGACCTCGTCGAGTGCCGCACCGTGCCGCTCAAGGTCCCCGCCCAGGCGGAGATCGTGCTGGAGGGCCATGTCTCGCTGACCGAGTTCGGCGACGAGGGGCCCTATGGCGACCACACCGGCTATTACAATTCGGTCGAGCCCTTCCCGGTCTTCACCGTCTCGGCGATCACCATGCGCCAGTCGCCGATCTATCTCTCCACCTTCACCG
>JAGREB010000520.1 GCA_020446775.1 Paracoccaceae bacterium | reverse complement strand
CGCTGACCACGCTGATGCTGGCGGGCATCCGTGACATCCTGATCATCGTCAATCCCGGCGACCGGGCGGCCTTCGAAAATCTTCTGGGCGACGGCACAAGCTGGGGCATTAACATCGCTTATGCCGAGCAACAGCGTCCGGGCGGATTGCCGGAGGCTTATATTCTGGGCGCCGACTTCATCGGTGGATCGTCGAGCATGTTGATCCTCGGCGATAACATTTATTTCGGTCAGGGATTCTCGCACACATTGCAACATGCCGTCGCACATAACGACGGCATGACGGCGTTTGGATACCACGTCACCGATCCACAAAACTTCGGTGTCGTCGAACTGGATGCGCAGGGGCGCGTCGTCAGCCTGGAAGAAAAACCTGCCAAGCCAAAATCATCAATCGCCGTGACGGGAATGTATATCTGCGACGCCGAAGCGGTGGCGATGGCGCAAACGTTGAAGCCTTCCGCACGCGGCGAATTGGAAATCGTCGACATCCTGAAAAGCTATGCCGCCAAAAACAAACTCAAAGTGGAGCGCCTGGGCCGCGGGGTAGCGTGGCTCGACACCGGCAGCCCGCACGGCTTGATGCAGGCCGCGCATTTTGTCGAGACCATCGAAACGCGCCAAGGCTTCATGATTGCGTGCCCCGAGGAAATTGCCTACCGGCGCGGCTATATCGATCAGTCCCATTTGGTGAAACTTGCCGATGGCCTTGGCAAAACGTCATATGGGGCATATTTGCGCCAAGTGGCGCAGGAAATGCTGCCGCCGCCGTAAACCGGAATACATTTCGGGCGACGCCACGCGCGCTGCGTAATATGCTTGCAGCTGACATCACGAGGAGCATCACGGTCGATGGACGGAGCAGCACCTTCCAACAGTGAATTCGGTTCGTTCGTCGGCGAATACGGGCAACGGCTTGCCGGCGCCATGGCGCAAATGCCGGTCGCGACCGTGGAAAAACTGGCGGCGACACTCTTGGAATGCTGGAAAACAGGACGCCAGGTATTTCTATTCGGCAACGGCGGATCGGCGGGGAATGCAATCCACATTGCCAACGACTGGATCTACGCGATTTCGAAAACCTTCGGCAGCGGCCTCAGGGCACACGCCTTGCCCGCCAACGGTTCGACATTGACATGTCTCGCCAACGACGAGGGTTACGATAAGATTTTTTCATACCAGCTTGCGGTGCTGGCAAAACCGGGCGACGTGGCGATTGCCCTATCGGGAAGCGGCAATTCGCCGAACGTCGTGGAAGCGTTGCAGTACTGCAAAAGCGCCGGCATCGTCAGTTTCGCGATCCTCGGGTACAGCGGCGGCAAGGCACTGACGCTCGCGGATCATCCGATTCACTTTGCCGTCGACGACATGCAGATATCGGAAGACATGCAGCTGGTCATCGGCCACATCTTGATGCAGTGGCTTTACAAGCACCGCGACCGGATCGGCCCGCGCCCCTAACCCGCAAATTCGTTTTCTTAAATGGTGCCGGCGAGCCGCGCGGGCGTGCCCCACGCCTTGCTGCCGCCCGGGACATCCTTGTTCACCAGCGACATGGCGCCGATCACGGCGCGGTCGCCGACGGTCACGCCCCGCGAGATCACGGTATTGGGACCGATATAGACGCCCGAGCCGATTTTGGTCGGGGATGTCTCCGCCTGTTCCCGGCCCATGGATGTGGCCCATTTCACCGTATCGTGGGTGTAGATATGCACCCCGGCGCTGATCGACACGTAGTCGCCGATTTCGAGCCCGCCCGAGCCGTCCAGAATTACATTCGGGCCGATCCAGGTGTGCTTGCCGACCTTGACCGACCCGATCACCAGGACGTTGTCGTAACAGGTCGTTCCCTCGCCGAACCCCATTTTGGCGGCGTTTTCCGCCCGGTCGGTGAGCAAATCGCCGACCGCGACCCGGCGGCGCCAATCGGCCAATTTGGCGGATTGGAGGGCGTCCAACGCCTGTTTGAGGCGCTGGATCAAGTCTTCGGTTTGACCGTCTCCGTCTTTCGTCTCGGACACTTTGGCCCCTCCCCACACCCGCTTGGCGGCAAATCTAATCGGTTTCCGGCCCGCTAACCTATTAACTTTCTTTCAGAATTTACGCCCGCGCGGCCCGCCGCCGACCTATCCAATTTCTCATTTTCCTTCCCGGCCCCGGCATCGTATGGGATTGCGGTGATCGGCCCAATCATTCACCGCAAACGCTTAAAATGTGTAGATTTTTTGGGCCCGTTCGCGAATTGACAAGCCCCAGGGCGACAATTAAACGAGCCCATCTTTCCTTTCCGGAAGCCCTCTCCGCAGATCATGACCGCAACGTCCGCAAAAAACGCCCTTCTCGCCCGCCTGACCGAGAAGACGGCCAAAATCGGGGTCATCGGCCTGGGATACGTCGGCCTGCCGCTG
>JAGREB010000519.1 GCA_020446775.1 Paracoccaceae bacterium | reverse complement strand
CATCGAAGACGGGGCGGGCCGGCGTGCTCAAACGCGAGGTCAAGGCGTCGTTGGACAGCGCAATCAGCGGCGACAGCGCCATCGACAAACTGACGACCAGGATCAGGATTTCTTCCGCAGCCGGCGTCAGCACGCCGGCGGCAACCGCTGTGGCAAAGATCACGAATGCAAACTCGCCGCCTTGCGAAATGCTGACGGCCAGGTCCTTGGCCGAGCGTGGGGTCATCGACCAGCCGCGCGCCAGCAAGTAAACGACGGCGGCCTTGATGCCGAGCAAAGCCAATACATACAGCGCCATTTCGACCGGCCGCTCGGTCAATAAGCCCAGATTGAGGCCCATCCCCACGGTGATGAAAAACAATCCGAGCAACAGACCTTTGAACGGTTCGATGTTTGCTTCGAGTTCATGACGGTATTCTGAGTTGGCCAACAGCATGCCGGCGATGAATGCACCCAGGGCCATCGACACGCCCGCGAGACTCATCAAGAGCGCGGTCGCCGTTACGATCAGCAAGGCCGCCGCCGTAAACAACTCGGGAACGCGGGTCCCTGCAATCACGCGCAGTAAGGGCCGCAACAGATACGTACCGCCGACTACCACAAGGACGATCACGCCGGTCACCTTTGCGATGGCAAGCCACGCCGGAAGGTTTCCGTCCGTAACCGTGGCGTTTGCACTCATCAAAGGGACCAGCGCCAGGATGGGAATCGCGGCGACGTCCTGGAACAGGAGAACGGCAAATGCCGCGCGCCCGTGGCGTGTGGTTAGCTCGCCACGCTCGGCGAGGAATTGAAGCGCGAAGGCCGTCGACGACAGCGCGAGTCCAAGTCCGATAACGGCCGCAGTCTCAATCGCGACGTCAAACGCCGCCAAGAGGGCGCCGATGACGGCGGCGGTTGTCAGAACTTGCATGCCGCCCAACCCGAAGACCGTGTTGCGCATGGTCCATAGGCGCTGCGGCTGCAATTCAAGGCCAATGACAAACAACAGGAGCACGACGCCAAACTCGGCGACGTGGACTACGTTTTCGGACTCAGGGATCAGCGCCAAGCCGCTTGGGCCAATGGCCGCGCCGGCGATCAAGTAGCCGAGTACGGCGCCCAACCCGAAACGCTTGAACAGGGGAACGACGAAAACAGCGGCCGCGAAAAAAATCGCCGCCTGGGCCAACAGATCCATGGGAGCTCCGCCCCGTAAAGAGATGAGGACCGCGGCCGATTCAGCCGCACGAAATCCATCTCTGAGAACGGATCATCATGGCGAACGCCGGCCGCCGTGGCAAACCGTCGCGATCAGCCCTCCGGACCGCAAACCGCCCAGGGGTGCCGCGATGGAGGTTGATTGGCCGAATCCTTGGTCCGCTCGACGGCATCGAGGCCATCGAGCCGCCGCCGCAGCGCCTGCACTTCGGCTTTCAAGGCGCACAGCGCTTTCGCCGTGGGATCGGGCAGGTCTTCGCTCGGCGCGCCGTAGGGCGCGAACGATTCAAGGCGCGCCGCCGTGCTGGCTTCGACGGCTTGGGCGGGGATGCCGACGACCGTCGTGCCCTCGACGACATCTTTCAGCACCACCGCGTTGGCGCCAACACGTCCGTTGCGGTGTATCGTGATCGGCCCCAGCACTTGCGCACCCGCGCCAATGACGACGCCATCCTCGAGTTCAGGGTGGCGGCGGCCGACGACTTCGGTCCCGGTGCCGATGCCGCCCAAGGTAACGCCGTGATAAAGGGTGACGTTGTCGTGAATGATCGCGGTCTGTCCGATCACCACGCCAAGGCCGTGGTCGATGAAAAAGTTGCGGCCGATGGTCGCGCCGGGATGGATCTCGATGCCGGTCAGGAAGCGCCCCAGGTGCGACAGGAAGCGCCCCAGCCAGTGCCAGCCGCGCCGCCACGCCGCGT
>JAGREB010000518.1 GCA_020446775.1 Paracoccaceae bacterium | reverse complement strand
GGCACAACACATTTTCTCCCGAACAATACGCGGATTTTCTTGCCGGTAAGATCGAGGCGCCACTTCACGGGCGCGGCGGTTGGTTCATCTTTGGGGGGCGGGCTTAACATGGAGTTTGGAATCGGTTCGATTGGCCGAGGCGGGCGAAAGCTACGTGGGCAAACCCGGCGCGCGGCGCTTACGTTATGTGTCTCGGCGTTTGTCGCGCTCGCGGCCGCTTCCACCGTTTTCACGATTGCGGCCGAAGCGGCGGCCCAGTCTTCATCTTCCGGCGGTCCGGCGCTGAAGCGGATCAAGGTGGTCACCGTCGCTTCAAGTGACGTTACGGCGGCGACTAAAGCGTATGCCGATGGGTTGGGTTTCTCGGTCCGCGACGAGGGCCGAGTATCGCAAGCGTTGGCAGCGGTATGGGGCGAGCCGAAAATGACGGGCCGCCCCTACGTCGTTCTCAGCAACGACGTCGATCAGGATGTTTTTATTCGCCTGGTCGAGATCGACCCGGTTCCCGGCTATAAACCCATGACGACTTATGGATGGAATTCGTTCGAGTTCGTTATCGACGACTATCGCGCCGCGCAATCTGCGTTGGAAAAATCGACGTTCAAGGTGATCGGCGGACCGAATCCATTGAAAAGCAATCCCAACATCGTGACGTTGCAAGCGCGCGGCGCCGGTGATGAAATTCTCTATTTCGCGGACGAAACGACGGGCGAAGCCGGTGCGCGTTTTCCAACCCCGGGAACTCTGTTCGGGCGTCCGTTCATCGTCATCCTTGCGGGAGCCGACATTGTGGCTGTTCGCGACTGGTACGCCGACAAATTCGGTACGGAAAAATCGAGCATAAGGGAGTCGGGGGGCGCGGTGGTTCCGCAAGCGCTCGGATTGCCGCCCGGGTCGTCTTTGCCGATATCGATCTTCAACCTCCGCGAAAGCGGTAATCGCATCCAATTGGACGGCTATACCAAAGGCTCACCGAGTGAGCGCCCGCGCGCGCCGGGACAACTGCCGCCCGGCAATGCCATGGTTTCTTTTTCGGTCGACAGTCTCAAGGTGTTGGATATCGATTTCGTTTCTCCGCCGGTGGCGTTGCCCGATATTCCGTATGCGGGAGCCAAAGTCGCAGCGGCGCGCGGTCCCGCCGGTGAATTGATCGAATTCATCGAAGAATCGGCGCCGTAATGCGCACGCAGCCGCGTTGAAGGTCCCGTTTCATGGTTAGCTTGGCAGGAAAGGTCGCGTTGATTACCGGCGCCGGACGTCCCGGCGGCCTGGGAGAAGCGATCGCGCGGCGTTTCGCGCGCGCAGGCGCGCACGTCGTCATCACCGATTTAAGGTCCGCACCGGGTGGGCATATGTCGGCCGACAACGTCGGTTCGCTCGACGGGTTGAACGGTGTCGCGGAAGGTATTCGCCGGAATGCGGAACAGGACGGAATCGAAGCCGGGCTAACGCTCCTTGCCTGCGACGTTCGTCGCGAAGCAGATGTTGCCGCGGTGATCGAGCGCATCATCCGCGAGTTCGGCCGGTTGGACATCGCCGTCAACAACGCAGGTGTCGGATTTATATCGAAACCGCTGGTGGATATGACGGGCGATGAGTGGGACTTGGTGCTCGATGTCAATTTGCGCGGTCCGTTTTTTGTCACCAAGCATGCGGGCAAGGCGATGATCGACGCGATTGCC
>JAGREB010000053.1 GCA_020446775.1 Paracoccaceae bacterium | reverse complement strand
AGCATCCCAGCCGCTCGCGGAAGCTCAGGAGTTTCCTCGACAACTAAGGTCTGCGCCGGAACGGATTCGGACCTTGGACGACATCGCGTGAACACGATCAATGCACTCCTGGGCGGGCCGTTCGGGGATCTGATCCTCAAGCCCTGGTACGATCCGGTCGCGCTTGCCGGTGTTGTGCACGCGTACTTGCCTTTGTCGCGGGCATGGGCCGCGGCCTCGGGCACAAACGGCGATCCGGATTTATTCAGCCACTATCTCGGTCAAGACCGCCCGATGACGGCCGCATTGGCCAAGGCAATCGGCGAAGTCGCGCGCCGCAAGGCCGCCTATGACGCAGCCGACACCGCGTTCGGCGACGCGATATTCGGATCGCCCGAATTTTCCGGCGAAGAAATCGCGGGCCTGTACGCGGCCCGGACGGTCGCGGCAGATACGTGGATGAAGGGGCGCGCCACGTTCCTGCCGGGGCATGTCGTGAAGCCGTTTCCGAGCGTGCGCTTCAACATCGAAGGGCCCGACGCCGTCGAGCGCCGCCACGGACACCGGATCGGCAATCTTTCGTCGGCGTTTGCGATCGATCCGCAAGCTGTACGCGTCGACATCTCGCGCGAGCGGCCCGACGCCGTCTACCACACCAAATGGCTTCGCATGAGTCATGGGAGCGAAGAGCCCTCATGGGCGCGGTTGGATCAAACCGCCGACGGTAAAGCGATGGGCACGGTGGTGTTCTGCCACGGCGTGTTGATGGAGCGCGAATTTTTCTACGATCTTTATGATCAGACCGCGGTATTTCTGGCGCCCGAGATCGGCGCGATCAACGTCATCCAGCCCGAAGGTCCGTGGCATAGCCGCCGTATGCTCCCTGGCCACTATGGCGGCGAACCGCTGCTGGGCAATCCGGTCGGCGGCATGCTCGACTATTTCGAGACTCACGTACGCGAAATCGGCCGGTTGATCGCCTGGGTTCGCCGGACCATCGGCGGCCCCGTCGCGGTCGGCGGTGTCAGTTTGGGCGCGCTGACGGCGCAGCTTGTGCTGTCCGCCGCCAAGGACTGGCCCGAAGAAGCACGCCCCGATGCGGGGATATTGCTGACCACCAATGAGTCGGTGCTCGACGTCGCCTACAATAGTTCGCTTGCCAGCAGCCTCAAGTTTCCCGAGATGTTGCCTGGTGCTGGATGGACCCACGACTTGTTGTCGCGCTGGACGCCGCTGATGGAGCCGGGTGAACCGGCCGTCGCGCCCGAGCGCATCGTCTGCTTGCTTGGCACGACGGATACGGTCACGCCGATCGGCGGCGGCGAGCGTCTGGTGCAGCGCTGGCATTTGCCGGAAGACAACGTTTTTCGCTGGGTCGGCGGACATTTCGCCGCCGCGTTCTCGGTGTTGCGCGACCCCACGCCGGTGCACCGGTTCAAAAGGATCGTTGCCGGACTTTGAATCGGCCCACGATTCGGCCCATGATCCGGTCTTGACCCCGCCCACACCGCGTATAGCTTGCCTCCAGCGCGCGGTGCGGCGTTTCGCACACCGCCCCGCCCGCCACGGTGGGCCCGTAGCTCAATTGGTTAGAGCCGGCCGCTCATAACGGTCTGGTTGCAGGTTCGAGTCCTGCCGGGCCCACCACACAGTCTGACGCTGTGCC
>JAGREB010000517.1 GCA_020446775.1 Paracoccaceae bacterium | reverse complement strand
ACAAGCGCGAAGGCGACGGCGCGACGCCGGTCGGTGAGTTTCCGCTGCGGCGCGTTCTTTACCGCGCCGACAAGGTCGATGCTCCGCGCACCGCGTTGCCGCGCCACCCGATCGCACCTGCTGACGGCTGGTGCGACGACCCGAAAGACCCCGCCTACAACCGGCCGGTCATATTGCCCTATCCGGGCCGGTGCGAAAATTTGTGGCGCGACGACGATGTGTACGACGTCGTGTTGATATTGGGCCACAACGACGACCCGGTACTGCCCGGCGCAGGCAGCGCGATCTTTCTGCATGTCGCCAAACCGGACTTTGCGCCCACCGAAGGCTGCATCGCTTTGAAACTTGAAGATGTTGTCGCGGTGTTGTCCCGGTGCGTACCCGGCGACACGATCGTTATTCAATCGCCTGACGAATCCTGACCGCCGCTGTCGATAGGGGTTTCGCGTACACCGAAGATCGCGGTGCCGACGCGCACATGGGTCGCACCGAACGTCACCGCGACTTCGGCGTCGGCGCTCATGCCCATGCTGAGGCCGGTCAACCCGTTGTCGCGGGCCAGTTCGCGCAAGAGCGCGAAATGCAGCGCCGGTTCCTCGTCGACCGGGGGGATGCACATCAAGCCCACGATGTCCAAATGCAGTTCGTCCCGGCATTGAGAGATGAAATTCGCGACTTCGGCCGGATCGACGCCGGCCTTTTGCGGTTCACGGCCCGTGTTGACCTGAACGAAACACGGTAAACGGCGATTCTGAACCTTCATTTCCTCGGCAAGCTTCACGGCCAATTTGGCCCGGTCGAGCGCATGAATGACGTCGAAAATTTTAACGGCATCGCGCACTTTGTTGGTCTGCAAGGGCCCGATCAGGTGCAACACGAGATCGGGGTTCGCGGCTTTGAGGACGGGAAACTTGGCCGCCGCTTCTTGCACGCGGTTTTCGCCGAAGTGACGCTGACCCGCGGCAAGCGCTGCTTCGATCATTTCGGGACCGTGCGTCTTCGAAACCGCGATCAGCGTCACCTCGCCCGGCGCACGTTTGGCATTGATGGCGGCGGCGGCAATGCCGGCGCGCACCTGATCGAGGTTGCGGGCGATCTCGGCGGCGTTGAGATGCGACATAAGGTTTAAGTCCCTGGGGTCAAAGTCTAGGGATCAAGGTCCTGGAACGGGATATGATGGGGGCATGATAAACCGTTTTGCCCGCGCTGTAGCGGCCTTCGCACGCAAGTCCCGCAAATTGTCCGCCAAGGGCCCGCGCCGGAAAAAGCACATGGCGCCGCCGCTGTGGTGGTTGACCGACAGCGACCGCATGGATGCGCGGTCCGTTGCAGAGGCGGTTGTGTGCTTGCCGCCGGGAAGCGCGGTCGTGATCCGGCATCGCGACCAGAAAGTGCGCAAGAAATGGGTTGAGGATGTCGCGCCGGTTTGCCGCCGCCGCCGGCTGGTGCTGTTGGTGGCCGAAGATATCGACGCGGCGATTGCCCACAACTGCGACGGATTCCACGCGCCCGAAACGATGGTGCGAAAGGGTTTGCCATGCCGGCTGCGGCTATGGCTGAAGTCCAAGCGGCGGCAGTTGTCGGTGGCCGCGCACGATGAACGCGCTGTGCGCGGTGCGCGAATTCCCAATGTAATCGAAGCCGACGCCGTCATGATTGCGCCGGTCTTACCGACCCTCAGCCACCCCGGGCGCGCGGCGCTGGGCCCCATCAGGTTTGCCCGATTGGCGCAGCTTGCGCGCGGCCGCGCCGTGGCCTTGGGCGGGATCGACGCGCGAACATTGCGCCGCTTAAACGGAATTCGAATTGGTGGCGTAGCGGGGATTGGATTTGCCGTCGCGCGGCGGCAGAACGACTAGAAGCGCAATTGAACGCCGACGCGGGCCCCGGCCCCTTG
>JAGREB010000516.1 GCA_020446775.1 Paracoccaceae bacterium | reverse complement strand
CTTCCTGCAGAACCTGATGGGCTATCCGGTGGTGACCGTCGGGCTAGTGCTGGCGCCGCGCGGCGTCGGCACCATGGTCGCGATGGCAATGGTGGGCCGCCTCGTTCAACGTTTCGATGCACGGTATCTAGTCGGGGTCGGCGTCGCCGCGATGGCGTTTTCGCTCTGGCAAATGTCGCAGTTCACCCTCGATACCAGCGAGTCGATGCTGATTTGGTCCGGGGTTATTCAGGGAATGGGCATGGGGTTCGTGTTCGTGCCGCTGAGCGTCGTCACGTTCTACACGCTTTCGCCACGCCTGCGCACCGAAGGCGCTTCGATCTACAGCCTGGTGCGGAACATCGGAAGCAGTGTCGGCGTATCGGTGGTTGTCAGTTTCTTGTCGCGGGCCCAGCAGGAGAACCACGCTATTCTCGTTGAACACTTGACCCCGTTTTCGAATGCGATCGAGCAAAGCGCGCGCAGTTTCGATCCATTGGATCCGTCCATGTTGCCGATGCTTCAGCTTGAGGTCAGCCGGCAAGCCGGTATTCTGTCGTATGTGCAGGATTTTCGCTTCATGACGATCGCGACGGTTTGCGCCTTGCCGCTTCTGATATTGTTGAAGCCCGCGCCGAAAATCGTCGCCGTCCGGCCGCAATAGCTCCGCCGATGTCCACGCGCGATCTCGAACCGTTTCGCGGCCTCGTCATCGCCTTGGTCGTCGCGCGCGCCGCCAATCACGTCATCGGCGCGAATGGTGCGTTGCCGTGGCGGATTTCGGCCGACCTGAAATTTTTCAAATCGCTGACCGTGGGCAAGCCCGTCGTCATGGGACGGAAAACCTATGAATCGATCGGCCGGCCGTTGCCGCGCCGCACCAATATCGTCGTGACACGCGATACCGCGTGGGCCGCAGACGGCGTCGTCGCGGCTCATGACCTGCCCAACGCATTGGCGCTCGCTTATGAAGACGCGCACCGTACCGGCGTCAACGAGGTGATGGTAATCGGCGGTGGCGAAATCTATCGCCAAGCGCTGCCACAGGCGCGGCGCATTTATCTGACGGAAGTTCATCGCGATTACGACGGCGACGCGGCCTTCGAATTCGACGCGACCGGTTGGCGCGAAATCTCGCGCGACCGACATGAGCCCGAGACACCCGACGGGCCGGCCTTCAGTTTCGTGACGCTGGAAAAACGTTAGCCGAGGCCGAAAAGCCCCTTCAACGAAATCTTGGGCGCTTGCTTGCGCTGCGTTCCGGTCAATTTTGCCCAAATCTTTTCCGCGATCGCCATGTAGGCCTTCGCGTGCGCGCTGTCGGGATCCGAAACGACGATTGGCGTACCGGCGTCGGATGTCAGTCTGATTTTCAAATCGAGCGGAATCTCGCCGAGAAACTCTGCACCCAGTTCGTCGGCGGTGCGGTGGGCGCCGCCGTGGTCGAAAATGTCTTCACGTTGCCCGCATTTGGGGCACACGTAATAGCTCATGTTTTCGATCACGCCGAGGATCGGCACTTCGACCTTGCGGAACATGTTCAACCCTTTGCGGGCGTCGAGCAAAGCAATGTCCTGCGGCGTGGAGACGATGACGGCGCCGGCGAGGGGGACGCGCTGCGACATCGTCAACTGCGTGTCGCCGGTTCCCGGTGGCATGTCGA
>JAGREB010000052.1 GCA_020446775.1 Paracoccaceae bacterium | reverse complement strand
GCTACAACGGCGTCGCGATCCTGTCGCGCCACCCCTTGCGCGAGATCGAAGTCCACGCGCGGCGCGGCAAACACGACGGCCGCCACGTCGCCGCATGGGTCGATGTCGCCCGTGCGGAACCGGTCAAGGTACACTCGCTTTATGTGCCTGCCGGCGGCGAGGAACCCGATCCACGGGTCAACGCAAAGTTCGCCGACAAACTGAAATTCATCGACGATTGCGCCGACCACTTCGCCGGTTCATATGGCTTCAGGGATCGCGTCGTCTTGACCGGCGATCTCAACATCGCGCCGTTGCCAAGCGATGTTTGGAACCATCATCTGATGTCAAAGCGTATCGGCCACACGGCCTATGACATCGCGGCACTCGATCGTTTGCGAAGATCGCTCAATTGGGTCGATGCGGTGCGGGAGATCATTCCGCCCGACGATCCGGTCTTCACATGGTGGAGCTATCGTCAGTCGGAATTCAAAGTGGACAGCAAGGGCTGGCGTCTCGACCATGTTTGGGTGACGCCCGGTTTAAAAGATTCCGTTGCCAACGCCGAAGTGCTGGTGGACGTGCGCAACTGGACACCCGCATCCGATCATGCGCCGGTGATGGTGCGGCTCACGTCGTGAGCAGCGGGCTTGCGCTGCCTTGCCGTTTACACGGGCATCGCCATTTTGAGGATCGGAGATTCGGATTGAGAAAGTTCGGGCGCGCTCTGGCGCTAACCGGGTTGTCCGGGCTCGATTTTATGCACATCGTGAATCCACGATTCATTCCAAAGCGCGGCTGCAAGGAGACGGGGCCATGACCGTGATCGACGCCGATACCCATGTGGTGGAAGGCCCGGCCATTTGGGACTTCGTTCGGCCGGAGGACGAAGCATTTCGTCCGCTGTCCGTGACCTCTGAGCGCGAGAGCCGTCATGCTTATTCTTCCGGCGGGCGCGAGTTCTGGATGATCGACGGGTTTCTTTACGGTCGCGGCGGCCAACCATCCGCCGTGTATGCCGAGGGCACGCGGGACCTGGGCAACACCGCAGCACGCGTCGCCGACATGGACCGTTACGGTCACGATGTGCAGGTCATATATCCGAGTCTTTTTCTCAACCTGTGGACCCGCACGGTCGCCGCCGAACGCGCCGCGACCCGCGCCTACAACGCGTGGATGGCCGAAACCTGCCGCCCCACCAAGGGCCGTTTGCGTTGGGTCGCGCTTCCGGTCGTGCGCGATATCGAATCGTCGCTCGTGGAATTGAAGACCGCCAAAGAAAACGGCGCCTGCGGGATTCAACTGCGCGGCTACGAAGGCGATGTCACCCTTGACGATCCTTCGGTCGAACCGCTGTTCGCCGCGGCGTGCGACCTCGACATGCCGATTTGCATTCACATCGGGAACGGCAGCCCGGCCTATGCCTCGATCAAGAACGCGCGTACCGGCCTGCGCAACGTGCTCGGCAATTCCATGCCGACATTGATTGCTTTCGCCGCCCTGACCCTGGCCCAAGTGCCCAAGAAGTTTCCCAAGCTGCGGATCGGCTTCATCGAAGCGGCCTCGGAGTGGGTCCCGTTTGCCGTTCACCGCTGCCGCAAAGCGCTCAAGCATTACGGCATTAGCGACTCGACCGATAAATTGTTCGCCGACAATCGCTTCTTCGTGACCTGCGAGGCGCAGGAAGACGTCGCGGCCGTTGCGCGCGTTACCGGCCCGGACGCGCTCTTGGTGGGCACCGACTACGGCCATGCCGACACGTCGACCGAGCTGGAAGCACCGCGCCTTCTGAAGGAACGCAGCGGAAATAACGGCGATCTCGATCACGAACTGGTGCGGCGCATCTGCGACGACAACCCGAGGCGCTTCTACGGACTGTGATAGGCGGCGCAGGTCGGCTATCAAGGCAGAATGATTTTCACTTCGCGCCGACGCCGTAGGAAGCCGCTTTCGCGGCTTTGTCACGCTTTCAGTGTGGCTGCCGTGATTCTGCTCGCCGCTGCCGGCGCGAAGACCTCCGCTGAAACCAACCTTGCCGTTGGCATGGCGGCGTTTCCGGAAAACTGGGCTAACCCTTACGGATCGACTTCGATCACGCGGTTGCCGTTATTGTCGGCCGCGTTCGATCCGCTGACGCTGGTTACCGTCGACGGCGAATTGTTGCCGTGGCTGGCGACAAGCTGGACGCAAGCCGAACCGACGGTCTGGCGGATTACGCTGCGTCCGGGTGTGGTTTACGGCGACGGCACGCCGTTCGATGCAACTGCGGTCGTTGCGGGCTTTACTTACCTCAATTCCGGTACCGGACAGCGCGAACCGGTTGGGCGCGAATTGACCGGCGTTGCCGGCGTGCGTGCCCTCGACCCCATGACCGTCGAGATCGTCACGCGCGAGCCAGATCCCCTCATACCCTGGCGCATGTCGCTGATCTATCCGCCCGAACCCAAAGCCTGGGCGCGCCTTGGACCGCAGGCGTTCGCGCGCGCACCGGTCGGGACCGGGCCCTATAAGTTTGATGAAGGTGCTCCGAACCGCGTACGTTTGGTGCGGGCGGATTCGTCGTGGCGCGGCGCGCCAACGGATTCAGTGGAGTTCCTGGCGATCCCCGAGCCGAGCGCGCGGCAAGCCGCTTTGTCCACCGGCCGTGTCGATTTGGCGCCGACGTCGGTCACACCGGATCAATTTGACGCCGTGATCGCCGAAGGCGGACAAGTTGTCGTGGATCGCATTCCGGCGGTGGTGGCGCTGGCCTTCAACACCGAGACCGACGCGCGCTTTAAGGACGTGCGCGTGCGCCGTGCCTTGACCATGGCGGTCAATCGCGCGGCCATCGTCGCGGCCATGATGGGCGGCAAGACCCGTGTCGCCGCACAGCCCGCGCCGCATGGAACGCTCGGGTTCGACGAATCGCTTGAACCGCTGCCTTACGACCCCTATGCGGCGCGCGCGCTGCTATCCAAGGCCGGATACAAAAACGATTTTGCGTTCGACATGGAAGTGCCGGCCGGAGCGGTGAGTTATCCCGATGTATTTCAGCAAGTGGGATCGGATCTGGCGCGCATTGGCGTGACCATGACCATTCGCACCATTCCGCAATCGAAGCTGCTGGAGAACATCCAGACCGGCGGCTGGAACGGCAGCGCGGCAGCGATCCCCTTTTTCACGCCCATCGCGGATGCGCTGTATCCCATGCGGCAGCATTCTTGCCTGTGGCACGCGCCGTGGTACTGCGACAAAACCGCGACGGCCGAGATCGAGGCGGCGTTCGCGGCGACCGATTTGGATTCGCGGCGCGCCATGACAACGGCCGTCATGAAGCGCGCCCATGACGAGGCACAGGCGCTTTATTTGTATGAAACCGTCGCGTTCATGGGCGTCGGCCCGCGGGTGAAAACCGTGCCGGTCGATTTCGCCTTCATCCGCTACGAAGGCCTCGAGTTGGCCAAGTAATTCGCGCCGGATTCGCAGCGTCCGGCCGACTTGCGCAAGGGCCGCAAACATCCCATGTTGGGAAAACCCCCGCGTTTCCATTTAACGTCGAACCGACCTTCCCATGAGTACAGAACCCGCGACCGTTTGGCATGGCACCACGATTTTGTCCGTCCGCAAGGGCGGCAAAGTGGTCGTCGCAGGCGACGGCCAAGTCACCATGGGTCAGACGGTGATTAAGGCCAATGCCAAAAAAGTGCGCCGCCTGGGCGACGGTTCGATTTTGGCCGGCTTCGCCGGCGCGACCGCCGACGCCTTCACGTTGTTCGAACGCCTCGAGGGGAAACTTGAAAAACATCCCGGCCAATTGACGCGCGCTTGCGTCGAATTGGCCAAGGACTGGCGCACCGACCGCTATCTGCGCCGCCTGGAAGCGATGATGGCCGTCGCGAATGCCGACACATCCTTGATCCTAACCGGCACCGGCGACGTGTTGGAACCGGAAGATGGATTGATTGGGATCGGGTCCGGTGGATCGTATGCCCTGGCCGCGGCGCGCGCGCTGATCGACCGCGACGATCTCGATTCCGAAGCCATCGCCAAGAAGGCCATGGGCATCGCCGCCGACATTTGCGTTTACACCAACCGGCAACTGGTTATCGAAAAACTCTAAAGTGGTGATTGCTCCGTCATGAGTCCGAGCGCGTTTTCCCCCCGCGAAATTGTTTCCGAACTCGACCGCTACATCGTCGGCCAGAACGACGCCAAGCGCGCGGTTGCCATCGCGCTTCGAAACCGCTGGCGCCGCCAGCAATTGCCCGAAGACCTGCGCCAGGAAGTGCTGCCCAAGAACATTCTCATGGTCGGACCCACCGGCGTCGGCAAAACCGAGA
>JAGREB010000515.1 GCA_020446775.1 Paracoccaceae bacterium | reverse complement strand
CGACAACATCATCTTCATCTCCATCGTCACGGGCCGCTTGCCGCGCGAGCGGCAAGCCACGGCGCGGCGGATCGGCCTCAGTCTCGCGCTGGTGATGCGGATTGCTTTGCTGGCGAGCCTGTCGTGGATCGCCGGCTTGACCGACCCGATTTTCACCGCCGCCGGCTTCGCGCTGTCATGGCGCGATGTCGTGCTCGGCGTCGGCGGTTTGTTTTTGCTCTGGAAAGCCACCGGAGAAATCCACAATACCATGGAGGGCGAGGACCAAAGCGACGGTAGCGGAAGCGCCACGTTCGGCGCGGTCATCGCGCAGGTGGTCGTGCTGGATTTGGTCTTTTCACTCGATTCGGTGATCACCGCAGTAGGCATGACCGACAATCTCCCCGTCATGATTGCGGCAATCGTGGTGTCGATTGCGGTGATGATGTTCGCGGCCACGCCGGTCAGCGATTTCGTCAACCGGCACCCGACCGTCAAGATGCTCGCGCTGGGCTTTCTGATCCTGATTGGGGTCGCGCTTTTAGCCGATGCTGCCCACTTCCATATTCCGCGCGGATACCTGTATTTTGCCATCGCGTTTTCGGCGCTGATCGAGACGCTGAACCTCTTTGCCGCGCGGGCGCGTAAGAAGCGCAAGCAAAACCAATAGAGCAGGGGCCATACGGGCGCGATGATCGAATATCTGACCAATCCGGAAACCTGGGCCGCGCTTGCCACACTGACGGTGCTTGAGGTCGTCCTCGGGATCGACAATCTCGTGTTCCTGGCGATTACGTCGGCCAAGCTGCCGCCGCATCAGCAGGACTCCGCACGTCGCATCGGTTTGTCGATGGCGCTCATCATGCGTGTCGGTTTGCTGACCACGCTGACGTGGATTGCGGCCCTAACCGAACCGGTTTTCACGGTCGACGAGTTCGCCGTCAGTTGGCGCGATATCGTTCTCGGTCTCGGCGGGCTCTACCTGCTGTATAAGGGGGTCACGGAAATTCACGACACGGTCGAGGGCGGCGACGGGCCGTCCGGCGGGCGCGGCCACGCCAAATACAGCGTGGTCATTGTGCAGATTATGATTCTCGATCTGGTGTTCTCGCTCGATTCGATCATCACGGCGGTCGGCATGACCAACAATCTGCCGGTCATGATCGCGGCCATCGTGATCGCGATTTTGACCATGATGTTCGCCGCCGCGCCGGTCTCGAACTTCATCAATCGCCATTTGACCGTGAAAATGCTGGCGCTGGCGTTCTTGATCCTGGTCGGCACGGCGTTGATTGCCGACGCGGCCCACTTCCATATTCCGCGCGGTTACCTCTACGCGGCGATCGCGTTCTCCATCGCGGTCGAGGCGTTGAACCTATGGGTCAAATCCAAGCACGATCGGCGCGCCGCAACGGATACGGTCGAGGTGGACAAGCCGTAATCCTCAAATCGGTGCCGGGTCTTTCGCCGGCAAAGTGCGGGTCACGCGGTGCGCGATGCCGTCGGGCAGGGCCGCGGCCAACCAGACCAGCGCCATCATCGGCCACGGAAAGGCGATGCGGCCTTTGTTGGCGGAGATGCCGCGGGCGATGATCGCCGCGGCCTTGGGCGCGTCCATCAGAAACGGCATGTGAAACCGGTTCAACTTGGTCATGCCGCTTCTGACAAAACCGGGACAAATGACCGACACGCCGATACCATCGGCGACCAAGGCGCCGCGCAGCGCTTCGCCCCACACGCGCACCGCCGCCTTCGACGCGCTGTAGGCCGGCGCGCCGGGCATGCCGCGAAAACCGGCCAGCGAACTCATGATCGAAATGTGCCCGCGCCGGCGCGGCCGCATGCGCGCGATGGCCGGCAGAACGGTATTCGCGACGCCGTCGATGTTGGAGGCGAAGATCCGTCTTGTCTGTTCGTCGGTTTCACCGCCGCCGCCGGTTCCGGCGGAAAGGCCCGCATTGGCGATCACGATGTCGAGGGGATGCGCCGCATCCCGTTCGCCGATCCACCCTTCGACCGCATCGCGTTCGGCCACGTCGCACGTCAGTGTCGCAACTTCGGCGCCCCGCGCGCGGCAGTTTTCCGCGACGGCGTTCAGACGATCGAGATTGCGGCCGTGTAAACTGAGAATCGCGCCCGGCGCGGCGTAGTATTCCGCGAGCGCTTGGCCGATGCCGGACGAGGCGCCGGTAATCAAAATATGAGACATGGTTTCGCCCTTGATGTAGTGGGCGAATCCTGACGCGCCGGAGCTTGCGACTCAAGGTCCGTGCGACCCAAGGCCGTGCGATAGCGCGCGCCTTGAAGTTATGCCGGGACGGTTTCGGGGAGGATTTGCAACCCGATCATCACCATTTCGGGCGACGACAGATCTCCGAACAGCCGCCTTCCCGGGGCCGGCGATACGCGAATGACGGTGGGCGTCGCGAAGACATCGTCGATGGCCGCCGCATCGGGATTGGACAGCACGTCGATCACCTGTACGTCCACGGTCACGCACTGTTTGCGTAAATCCTCCCGAACTTGGGCGATGCATGCCTTGGCGCGTTCCGCGCTTGGTGTCGCGCCGGTGACGAATAGCCGCAAGGCGACGCGTGACGTGGGTTTGGAGATGGCGTTCATTGCGAGGCTCCGTGCATGGCGACGGTGCGGGACGCGGGCGAGGAGGAAAGGATCGAATCGGCAATCGCTTTGATTTCCGCCGCGGCAAGGGGTTTGCGGGCGACATCGAAGCAGATTCCTTTGTCTTTCAAAGCCAGAAGCGGCTCCATCAGTTCTTCATAGAACCCCGTGACGATGTAAACCGGGGTCGACGGGCAAATGTCGGCTAGGCAGCGCAACGTTTCGACCCCGTTCATGCCCGGCATTTTGAGGTCGAGGAACACGAGGTCGGGGGTTGATGCTTCCGCCGAGTCGACGCCCGCGCGTCCGTCGGCGGCGGCCGTGACCTCGTACCCGCTGTCTTCCAGCACGCAGGAAAAGGTCTCACGGACGCCTGCGTCGTCGTCAATTACCAGGATTCGCTTACTCATTCGCAACTCCACGGCGCGGATTTCGCTTTGGCGGGGCTCGCGCGAAAGATCGAGTTGACCGCCGCTAAAGGCTCTTATAGTTTCGATTCCAAACAATAGCTACTAAAAACTAAAAAGGGGCGTCGGATGTGGGTTTTTCCGCATTTTTGCGCCGGCCACACGGGGACTCAGGGACCATGAATTCCATCTCAGCCGCGCCGCCCGCCGCCACTGCCTTTTCCCCCGACGCGTGTTCGCGTCTCGGATCGACCCTGCTCGAACAGTCCTATACGCCGGTCGCAGTGATGAATGCGGAACGCCGGGTGGTGTGGGGCAACGCGCCGTTCGCCCAGCTGGTCGGCATGGACCAGCGCAAGATCGCCGAAGAGCAGCCGGTCCTGCTCGATGCCGCGCATGTCGGAACCGCCGGATTGACGCGGATGGTGCTGGCGATCACAGAAGGACGCACGTGGCACGGCCGTATCAACGGCACGCGGGAAAACGGCGGCGCGTACGTCGCGACGACCACCATTATGCCGATCGGGACGCCGGGCGCTGACGCCGGCAAGGATTCCGACTCGTTGTGGCTGATGATGCTGAGCGACGACACCTATCGCGCCGCATTGTCGTCGGCGCTTGCCGAGGATTTTCCCCTCTACAAACATGCCATCGAGAACGCCACCGAAGGACTGGTCGTCATCGACCAATCCGGATGCGTCGCATTCTGCAATACCTCGGCGGCCGACATGCTCGCGACGACCGTCGACGATCTGATCGGCCGAAACTTCGGTTTCGCGTTCGGGCCGGCAGGGCAGACCACCGAAATCGAATTGGTCGTTGGCGGCGCGCCCAAGTTTGTGGAGATGAATGCCTCGGCGATCACGTGGGATTCGCAAGACGCGACTCTGGTCACGCTTGACGACGTAACCGCGCGGCGCACGACCGAGACCCAACTGGACCTGCAAGCCAAGGCGATGGCGTCGGCGGCCAACGGAATTTTCATCACCGATGAGCGCGGCGTCATCCAGTGGGCCAACGCGGCGATGGAAGCCATCTCGGGTTATGCGCCGGGCGAACTGATCGGGCGCACGTCTGCGCTGTTCCGTTCGGGCAAGCACCCGCGCCGCTTCTACCGCGACATGTGGACGCAGCTTCAGAAGGGCGAAGTCTGGCGTGGCCGTACGATCAACCGGCATCAGGCCGGGCATCTCTATACCGCCGAACAAGTGATCACGCCGGTGTGCGACGCAACCGGCCGGATTTCTCAATACGTTTCGATCCAGGAAGACATTTCCGAACGCCTCAAAGCGCAGGACGAAATCATCC
Organism: Paracoccaceae bacterium; assembly: GCA_020446775.1. GTDB lineage: Bacteria > Pseudomonadota > Alphaproteobacteria > Rhodospirillales > Rhodospirillaceae > VGEM01. Next base: position 996 of record JAGREB010000515.1, on the reverse strand, counting down.
GGCTCGCGCAATACGACACGCTGACCGATTTGCCGAACCGCCATTTGTTCATGGAGCGCCTCGGCTCGGCGACGGGCCGCGCCAAGCGCTCAGGCGAAATGCTGGCGGTCATGATCATCGACCTCGACAATTTCAAAATCATCAACACGAACCTTGGTCACGATGCCGGCGATTCTTTGCTGGTCGCGGCCAAGGAACGCCTGATGGCGCAGTTGCGGACCACAGATACCCTGGCGCGTCTCGGCGGCGATGAATTCGGCGTTCTGCTTGAAGGCGTGCGCGACGCCACGGCGGCGTCGCAAACGATTCGGCGCATTTTCGAATGTTTCGCCGAGCCCATCGTGATCGGCGACCACACGATGAAAGCGGCCGCCTCGGCGGGCGTGGCAATGTATCCCAAGGATCACACCGAGCCGGCGGAACTCATGAGCCAGGCCGAACTGGCGATGTACCAAGCGAAATCGCAGGGCCGTCATACCTACTGCTATTTCGACAGTGACGCCGACATCCGCCGGCGCATCAATCTCGAGAAAGAACTGCACAACGCCATCGCCAAACGGCAGTTATGGCTCGCCTATCAGCCGCAAGTCGACCTGGCCAGCGGCCGCGTTGTCGGTGCCGAGGCGTTGATCCGTTGGTCTCATCCGGAACGCGGGTTGATCTCTCCGGTCGATTTCATCCCGCTCGCCGAATCCTCGGACCTCATCTTGTCGATTGGTGAATGGATCATCGCCGAAATCTGCCGGCAGAACCAAATCTGGCGCGCTACCGGCCTTCCCAAATTGCAACTCGGCTTCAACGTTTCGGGTGTCCAATTCCGCCGCGCGGATTTGCACGCACAGGTCATGGCAATGCTGAAGGACGCCGGCTTGGACGCCGACGCCATCGACATCGAAGTCACCGAGACGGTGGCGATGGAGCGCTCGCAAAAAGTGCAGGAAAATTTCGGCCGTCTGACCGAGGCGGGCATCAGCATCTCGATGGACGATTTCGGTA
>JAGREB010000514.1 GCA_020446775.1 Paracoccaceae bacterium | reverse complement strand
AGGATGTAAATTGGGAACGGGCGAAGAGATGTGTTTGACGCTAAACCACTGATAGAGTTAAAGTTTTTTAATGCGGCTTTAGGCGGCAATTTGCGGGACAGGATGAACGCGTGAGCGACCAGGATCGCCGGCACCCAGATGTGATCTTCGTGAAGACCCAGACGACGTCGGGTTACGGCTTCACTTATTTGTCGGCCGGCGAATTTTTGCGCGCCGCCGAAAACTTCATGAAGCCCGCGGTCAAGGCGATGGAAATCGACCCGGCCGATCCCGAACAACGTAAGACCGTCGCTTACGACTACCTGTTTCGCTATTTCGTCGAACCCGATTCCAAAACCTTCCAGCGCGACAATGTGCGCTGGATCGCGGCGGCGGCCGTGCTTGAGAAATTCGGCATGGACCATGAAGTGCCGCAAGTCGTCGTGATCGAACGCCGCGCCGACGGCGGTATCGTCATTCGTGCGGCCGATGAATTCCTGGACCATCCGGGATATCCATTGGCGGTCGTGGTTGGGAAACCGTCGAAAGGCGGCGGCGTCGCGCACTTCTTCACGACCCAGGAAGACTACGAACGCGCCGGCGCGGCCGGACTGACCGACGACATGTGGCTGCCGCAAATCGTGTATCGTCTGTACGCCGAGACGCCGTCGGTGGTTATGGGGCTGCCGGCGTCCGGCGGCGATGGGAATATGTCGGTCGAGTGCCGTGCGCTGGCGTTCGGTCGCAAGGCGCGCCTGGTCGAACGCAGCGCCGCTTAGAACCGCTTGCAATGGCGGAATTGAAACGGGAAGGCTGACGAGATGCCCAAGGATATCGCCGAGCTTCAACCCCGTCTGCCGCAACGCCAAACCTGCGGCAAATGCGGCGCCGAGTTCAGTTGGGAGCCGAGCGACCCGGCGCGCAAGGTTTCGCCATTGGTGGCGCGATGTTCGAAGCCGTCATCGAAATGCGACTGCGGATACGGCTATGCGCCCGACAAAAAAGCGGCGGTGAAAGCGATGCGCACTCAGCGCAAGTGAAGCGCCGCGAAATCGCCAGGCGCCGCCTCCACATCGGTTTCCAACACGGCATTCCACTTATTCAGAAAGCCAAATAACGCGAGAACGCCGACCATTTCGGCGATTTGATCGTCATCGAAATGTTTGCGTAGGTCTTCAAAGTGCGCGTCGGTCACCTCGACCGGCGCATGGCCGGCGGCTTGCGCAAATCGAAGCGCCGCGCGTTCGGCCGCTGAAAATAGCGGGCTGGTCTCGTAATCCCACGCGGCTTCGATTTTCTCCGTCGCGACGCCGGCATGGAACGCTCCGTGCGCGGTGTGGGCGCGGCAATAGACGCATCCCGACGCGGTGCTGGTGATGTAGGCCATCAGCTTGCGTAGCTCGAGCGGTACGCGGCCTTCCTTGCCGTAGACCGACCACGCCATTTGCGCCAAGCCTTTCAGCACGCCCGGCAACCGCGCCATCAATAATCCGTCGTTGGCGCGGAACCCCATGCGCCGTTCACCTTCGACCAGCAACGGTTTGAGGTCGTCGGGAACCTGCTCGAGGG
>JAGREB010000051.1 GCA_020446775.1 Paracoccaceae bacterium | reverse complement strand
GCGCGGACAAGGCGGGACCTTCGGTTATCCACTGATCACCGTCTTCGCAAAATCGCTCTACGACGTCACCAAGCCGCCCTGCCCGCATGACGACGCGATGCTCGAGATCGTCAAAGCGCACATCGATACGATGCGCGCGGTGATTCGCGAGAAGATCGAAGGCGACGGCGGCGAGATCGGTCAACAACTTTTCAAAATGCTTAAAGTCGCGATCGGCAAATATGGGGGCAAAACGTCCGAACCGGCAGCAGGTGCTGCTGCGGAATAAAACGGACGGTCTCGGCGCCTCATAGGTAGGCTTGGCCGCGACGCTGACGTGGTGTGGCAACGATGACGCCAAATGCGATAGACGGCGCTCAGACGGAAACGGTCGCGTCCTTGCGGCGGCTGCAGACCACGACGTTATCCCTGCTTGCAGGCTTCGTGTTCCTGGTCCTTTTCGCGGGCATCTATCACCTCGGCCAACAGTATCGGGAAACCGTGGGCATGGCCGAAAGCAACGCGCGGACCACGGTTCGCTACGTCGAGGCACATGCGTCGCGGGTCGTCACGGAAGCGTTCCGCGTGATGGATGGGATCTCCGACCTGGTCGAGACTCAACCGCAACCGTCGGGCATCGACGAATTCACCCTGCACGGAATATTGGCCGAACGGCTTTCTCAGTTGCCCAACATCGCAGCGCTCTTTGTCGTCAGTCCTCAAAAAACCATGCTGGCAAGCGCGCGCGTTTATCCGGTCACCGATCTGGGGCCGCTTCCGAGGACCTCGCCGATCTGGGGGCGTTTCGACGCTGCGACAGAAGTCATGCCGCGGCATTTCATCGGTCAGGCCTACCCCGCCGAAAACGTTTTGCCCGACGGCAGTTCCAGAATCCGCGATTGGTATTTGCCGCTGCTGGTCCGCATCGAGGACATCAACGGACGCGTCATGGGTTGGGTTGTGGCGCCGATCAAAATGTCGGAATTCGCCGATTACTACAACACGATCGACGTTGGCCGTAGCGGCGTCGTGAGCTTGTGGCAAGAGGACGGCATGCTCATCGCGTCGTCGCGTGGCGGCAGCGATCCCCCGGGGACGATGCGTGCCGAGATCGCGGAATATTTTTCCACCATCCCCGCGGTAACCGAGGGGGCAGACGAACTCGCGTACGCGTTGTCGGACGGCTATAGCCGGCGCATTCAGGCAAGCGGGAAAGTCGGCAACTTACCCTTGGCGGTGGCCGTGCTGCTGCGTTCGGAAAGTTACTTGGCAGCGTGGCGCGATAGCCGCGACCGCATTGGATTGGCCATGGTCTTGATTGTCATCTCGACGATTGGCGGCGGCCTATTCATCTACCGGCAACTCAAGCGCGCGCAGTTGAATGAACAAGCCTTGCGCCACGCCAAGGTGACGGCCGAAGAAGCGAGCGAAGCGAAGAGCCGGTTCCTTGCGCACATGAGCCACGAATTCCGCACGCCCCTCAACGCCATCATGGGCTTTTCGGAAATCATCAAGACCAAAGTGCTGGGTGAAGGCGTTTCGCCGATCTACGTTTCTTACGCCGACCACATCCATAAGTCGGGCGAGCACTTGCTGAAGATCGTGAACGACATCCTCGACATGGCGAAGATCGAATCGGGCGCGCAACCGATCGCGCGCGAACCGGTCGATGTCAGCGGCGCGGTCGAAAGCGCGGTGTCATTCGTCGAAGGCCTTGCCGACCAGAAACGGCTTCATATTCGTGTCCTGATGCCGGCGCAATTGCCACGGATCAACGGCAATGAACGGTTGATCCGCCAAATCGTCATCAATCTGCTGTCGAACGCGATCAAGTTCTCGCCGCGGTCGGCCGAGATCGAAGTGTCGGCACGCCACAGCGACGACGGGCCGCTGGAAATCGCCATTGCCGATCGCGGACCCGGAATCGAGACATCGATCCTGCGGCGCATCGGCGAGCCGTTCCTTCAAGGCAATCCCTCGATCTCGCGGTCGGGCCAGGGCACGGGCCTCGGTCTGTCGATCTGCAAGAATTATCTCAACCTCATGGGCGGCGAGTTGGTCATCGACAGCACCTTCGGCGCCGGCACGACGGCCGTCGTTCGCTTTCCGCCGTTCCTGCTGGTCCCGCGCGCACAAGGCGCCCATAGCTCGGCGGCCGCATAGAGGGCCACGGCTTCAAATCGGCGCCGTTCCCGCGTCGTAGTCGAACACGCCCATGTCGTCTTCGTTGCGGTGCTTTTCCCTGCGGTAATTGTCGGTCTCCCGGCTTTCCCACCGCTCCGCCTTGGCCGTCGACTCGAACTGAATGAACGTCGCGCGCTCGATCCGTGCCGCCTCGTAGCGCGCCAGCGCCTCGCGTGCGCCGGGCGTGGCTTTGAGACATCGCGCCAGGATAATGCCGTCCTCGATCGATTGCGCCGCGCCTTGCCCCATGAACGGAAGCATCGGATGCGCGGCATCACCCAACACGGCGACACGGCCGTTGCGCCACGTTTTGAGGGGCGCGTGGGCAAATAGGGCCCATTTGAAACATCCATTCGGCGGCGTCGCGCACATGATCTCGCGAGCATCGCGGCACCATCCATCGTAGTGCGCGGTTACCTCTTCGATGGTCGACGGGATGCTCCAGCCTTCTTCCCGCCAGGAGTCGGTGCGCACGGTCGCGACAAAATTCACCAGCGTGCCCCGGCGCATCAGGTAATAGCCGAAGGTTTTGTCCGGCCCGATGAAGATCGCCGATCCTGGTTGCAGCACGGCATCTTCGACACGGTCACGTGGAACCACCCCGCGCCAAGCCACCCGCCCCATGAAGCGCGGCGGTTCGGGCGAGAACGCCGCGCGACGGACCACCGACTTGATGCCATCGGCGCCAATCAGCAGATCCGTGGTAACTTGGTGGCCGTTGGCAAACTGCAGTTCGACGTGGGACCCGGCATCCGAGAACGTGCTCAGCGCATGATTGGTGAGAATGCAGCCGGGATCGTTGGCGCGAACGGCGTTTTCCAACGCCCGGTGCAAATCGGCACGGTGCGTTTGATACATATGCGCACCGAACTTGGCCAGATTGGCATCGCCCTTGTTCTGATCGACTAAGATCGCGCCGGTTTGAAAATGCTTGATGGCCGTGCGCGTAACCGCCACGGCATTGGCCGCGATTTCGTCCCCGATACCCAGAAAATTAAGCGCTTTGGTGGCGTTCGGATGAAGCGTGATTCCGGCGCCAACCTCGCCCAATTCGGCGACCTGCTCGTAGACGCTGACGGTGAATCCTTGACGCTGCAACGCAAGCGCCGCCGCCAAACCACCCAATCCCGCTCCGATAACCGCAATGCGCATGATTTTCTATCAACCCAATTCGAAATGCATAGATTTATGTCGCGCGGAGCGGACCATAGGATTGGATATCATGCCTCGATCGATTTTTCTCTGGTCTTAAACCCGCGTCGCGATAGGCTCGCCACCAGACATAGTAACGCACGAAGCGCGCGCCTCAACGCATCGATCATCGTCGGGAGACATCGGCAACCATGAAAGCTTTACACCAAGTGGCCTACGGCGATCCGGCCGAAGTCGTGAAGCTGGTCGACCTGCCCGATCCGGAGCCGGGGCCGGGCGAGGTGGTTGTGCGGATGGAAGCCGCCGCCGTGCATTTGGCCGACATCAAGCGCTTTACCGGCGAACGGGGCTTCGTCGGCGGGAATTTGCCGCGGATTCCCGGTTACGAAGGCGTCGGCCGCATCGTCAAAACCGGTACCGGCGTGAACGAATTCAAGACCGGCGACCGGGTGTTTCCGTGGTGGGGCGCGGGCACCTTCGCGGAACTGGTGCGCGCGCCCGTCGAGAAAATGCTACCGGCACCCGAAGGCGACGCGGTGCAATTATCCCTCATGTTGGTCAATGGCATGACGTCGGTGATCTTGCTTGAGGATTTCGTGCCGCTTGGAAAAGGGGACTGGCTGATCCAAAACGGCGCCAATTCCAATTGCGGCCGCTATCTGATCAAGCTCGCCGCAGAGCAGGGCGTGAAAACCTGCAACATCATCCGCAGGCCGGAGGTCGCCGATACGCTGAAAGGGCTTGGCGCCGCCGCTATCGTATTCGACAGCGAAGACGAAGGCGAACTCGCCAAGCGCGTCAAGGACGCAACCGGCGGCGCGGAACTGAAGCTTGGCATCGACATGATTGCGGGCCCGGCATCGAACCGCCTCGCCCATTGCCTGTCGCCCGGCGGCCTGTTGGTGAATTACGGCTACATGTCGGGCAAGCCGATCGAGATTCACTTTAATGAGCTGTTCCAAAAAGACATCAAAGTGGTCGGCATGAGCACGGGGCGCGGCATGGCCAAGCGATCGATGGACGAGATCCGGCGTATTTACGATAAACTCGCGACCATGATCGCGCACGGCGATCTGAACGCCGCCATCGCCGGAACCTACACGCTCGACCGCGCCGCCGACGCCTTTCGCCAGGCCGTCATGACCGGCAGCGACCGCGACGGTAAAGTCATTCTCCTCCCCAACGGCTGATCGCGATCATGAAAGTCTTGCGGCAGATCGCGCATGGCGATGCCGACACCGGGTTGCAGCTGACGGAGGAGCCCGATCCCGTGCCGGGACCGGGTGACATCGTGGTCGCGCTGGAAGTCGCCCCGGTGCAAATTCTCGAGGTGTGGAACTTGCATGGCCCGTTGCGGTTTCCGGCCAAGTCGCTGCCGCGCGTTCCCGGCAGCGAGGGCGCGGGCCGCGTCACCGCGGTGGGGGACGGGGTCACGCGGTTCAAGGCCGGCGACCGGGTATTCACGCCGAAGTTTACCGGCACCTTCCGGGAAAAAATGACCTGCCCTGCCGACGCGGCTTTTCATGCGCCCGACGGTGCGCCTGCGGACCAGCTGGCCATCATCAGCACCATGGGCCTGACGGCGATTCTGCTCCTCGAAGACTACGTCCCGCTCCCGCCGGGATCGTGGTTGATTCATGACGGCGCCAATTCATCGGTTGGCCGGTTTGTGACCGGCATGGCCCGGAAAAAGGGTTGGCGCACGGTGAACGTCGTTCGCCGCGCCGGGCTCGACAACGAGATCAAGGCGCTTGGCGGCGATGTCGTGTTGGTCGATCCGGGCGAGGCCGATGCTTTCGCGGACATGGTGAAGAAGGCGACGGGCGGCGCGGAGATCGCCATCGCGCTCGATATGATCGGCGGTGCCCTCGCCGGCCGCATGGCACACGCACTGAAAGAGCACGGAACCTTGGTTCTTTACGGCGGTACCGGCGGCGAACCGGCCAAGATCGATTTCATCGACATGGGCCGCCGCGATCTGACAGTCGTCGGCATGGGCATGTCGCGCTCTTTCAATCGGCGCACGCCGGATCAAAAAGATGCGGTGTGGGCGCAATTGGGTGCGTGGGTCGAAGACGGCACGCTGCAAACTCGCATCGCCGGAAAATATCGACTTGAAGATTACAAGGCAGCCTATGCCCACGCCGCGGTGCCGAGCCGCGAGCGAAATGGCAAGGTAATTTTCGAATTCTAAGGGATTTGCGCCGAGTTCGTTCGGGCCGCGGCGTCTCGAAGATCGACGAGTGCTGCCGCGGCTAAGCTTTGAGCTTGGGCGCGGGAATGAATTCGTTTTCCTCGGGCGGCAGAGAAAAACGATTGTCCTTGAATTCGGTCTTGGTGCCGGTCTGCCAGTCCTGTGCCGCCGCCTTGATCAGTGCCGGATCGGTCGCGACGAAATTCCACCACAGATGGCGCCCGCCTTCCAGCGGCGGTCCGCCCAGGATCATCATCCGGGTGCGCGCTTTCGACGTCATCAGCACCGGGATACCGGGCATGAACAACGCCATCGTGCCCGCTTCGATGGTATCGCCCGAAGCCTCGACCGCACCTTCGACCACATACACGGCCTGCTCTTCATACTCCGCCGGCAGCTCGAACGATGCACCCGGCGTCAAGATGGCATCGGCGTAAAGAATGTCGCTTTGCACCTTGACGGGAGACTTCAGTCCGAAACCCTTGCCCGCGATCAGCTGGATGTTCACATCACCACGATGGAACTCCGGCAGTTTTGCCGCCGGCGTATGCGAGAAGGACGGTTTGGTCTCTTCCAAATTCTTGGGCAAAGCGACCCAGGCCTGGATGCCGTGCAGCGCGTGGCCGGCGCGGCGCATTTCGAGCCGGGTGCGTTCCGAATGAACGATTCCCTTACCCGCCACCATCCAATTGACATCGCCGGGCCGGATCGGCTGCACCGTACCGAGATTGTCGCGGTGCATGATCTCGCCTTCGAACAGATAGGTGACGGTCGCCAAACCAATGTGCGGATGGGGACGAACGTCGAGACCTTTGCCGGGCGGAAAGGTCGCCGGCCCCATATGGTCGAAAAACACGAACGGCCCCACCGAACGGCGTTCGACGCTCGGCAACGCACGGGCGACATCAAATCCGCCCAATAGATCGCGGCGGCGCGGCTTGATAACGGCGGAAATCGAACTGAACATGAACCCGGGCTTTAGCTCTCAACGAACGGCAGCGGTCAGCATAGGGGCCCAAGTCCGCCGCGTCACCGTTTTTCGTTGATCTCCAAGTAGATACCGTTGGGATCGAACATCGACATGGTGCGCAGCAGGATCTTGCCCTTACCGTCGTGCGAGGGAACGTCCCAATCGGTCGGCGGCGCAACGATGGTCGCCCCGCCGATTTCGAGCGCACGGTCGTAAACACCCTTGATGTTCTTCGTCTCCCACACCAGGAGCGGATCGCCAAGCTGAACCTTGGTGCGGCCTTTCTTGATTCCCGCGTCGTACGGCAGATCGATGTATTGCATCAGCCCGAGCATGCCGATCAGCGGATCTTCGGCTTGCAGCAGAATCAGGTGGCACGGCGCCCACGGCGGCGCGGCCGGCGGAAACTGCGGGTGAACCGGCACCTTATTGTCGTACCACTTGGTCATGCCGAAAACGTGCATGTAGAACTTCGCCGATTCCTCGGCGTTCGCGACCAAGAAGGTCGTACGTTTGAAAAATGCGTCAGCCATGTGCGGTCCCTTTCCGTTTTTCCTATTTGTTCAGTCGGTTTTCTTGAGCATTTGATTCAACTCGATCTTGATGCCGTTCGGATCGCGCAAGAACAATTGCTTGGCGGCGCCGGTGCGCGACAACTTAGGTGGACCAAGCACGGTGTAGCCGCCCGCGAGCGCCCTGCGGTAGATTTCGTCGGCATCCGTTACCACATGCACCAGGATCACGTCGTTGTAGGCATTGTCCGATCCTTGCGGATGATCGAGCGTCGGCAATGACTCGCTGTCCACCCCCATGACCGCGACGTAGGCCCCGTCACGCGACTTCATATAACTCATGCTCACGATCGCGTCGGGTGGCAGTCCAAGCGGATGATCGGGCGGCAGCGTGATACCGGTCGCGGATTGTTCTTCAACGTAGCCCAGCACATCGCGGTAGAACGCAACCGTTGCCGGCCGGTCTTTCACCATTACCGCGGCGCGTTGAAGCGTGGCGTGAGGTGCGGCTTGTTCTTCCGCCACGGCATGCAAGGCGGTGAAAGGCGCAGCTACGACAAGGACAGCAATTCGAAGCGCGCGCATCATTGGCCGGGCAGCAATTCGTAAAGCTCGAGACGAACGCCGTTAGGATCGCGCAGAAACATTTGCAGCGATTTGCCCGACGGCGACGGGATGGCGGGTCGCAACACATCGTAGCCGCCTTCACGGGCGCGGCGTTCGATTTCTTTGATGTTGGTGACTTGGTGCACCAGCATCACATCGCCGGCGGCGTTGCCGAAATTCGCCGGCCGCGCAAGAGGTTTGAAATCCGGATGATCGATCTGCATGACCGATATCCCCGCCCCGTCTTTCGACATCACGATCGTCAAGGTCCGCTTTGCGCCGTTGGGCAACCCAAGCGGATCGTTTTCTCCCGCCGGTGCGAGTTCGGACGTCGGGCCTTCCGCGTAGCCCATGACGTCACGATAGAATTTGACTGTTCCGGCCCGATCTGTGGTGAAGATCGCCGTGCGCAAGTAACTCGATGACACATCCGCCTCCTCTGCCGACGCGGACCACGATAACAAGACCAGCAAGGCCGATATCAACAACCGGGTCATGAAATTCCCCTCAACACCACGGACGCCAGCATAGGACAGGACAGTGGCGCGGCAAACGCGCTAATGTAACGGGATGAATGATCCCGGCACTTTTGACGTTCCCACCGCGACCCACTGGGGCGCCTATCGCGCGCGCGTCCGCGACGGTACGGTCGAAACTTTGCTGCCGTTTCCGGGCGATCCCGACCCCTCGCCGATCGGCCCCGGCATGGCGCAGGCCCTCAACGATCCTTTGCGCATACCCATGCCCATGATCCGCGAGGGCTGGCTGAAACACGGGCCGCGCCGAAACGAGAACAATCGCGGCGGCGAACGTTTCATTGCCGTGCCGTGGGATCACGCACTCGATCTCGTGGCGGGCGAACTGGCGCGGGTCAAACGCGATCACGGCAATGCAGCGATCTATGCCGGATCCTACGGCTGGGCGAGTGCGGGACGG
>JAGREB010000513.1 GCA_020446775.1 Paracoccaceae bacterium | reverse complement strand
GGCCTAATCGCTTCTTAGCAATCGCCTGTCGCTCAGGACGGCATTTCCTGCAATACGCTTCCATGGCGGTCACGTTTGCAGGGGGCGTCCATTGCCGCCCGCAGTGCCTGCAATTTGGCCGCTTGAAATTCACCGCGTGCTTCATCACTGCCATCCAATCCATATATGGAACATATAGTGAACGAGATGCGGTGGTCAATCCTATTCACCTCTAGATATTGGGTCGGTTGGATCTGGATACACAATATTTGCGACATACAATTGAGTGATCACGCATTGACTCTGAGAAAAGAACTATCTATAGATAGTTTAGAAGCAGGAGGGCAGCGGCCATGATTTCCACGCGTCAAATTTTGGTTTCAACAGATGTTTACGCGGCGGTCTGGGCAGCCCGCAGGCCGGGCGAAGAGAACGAGGACGCAGTACTGCGCCGATTGCTCCAGGTAACTACGACTGCAAGTAATAAACCCCTGAGCACTGATCAAATTGCGCGGTCATCGATCACTAAAGGTTTTGTCGATCCGCGTTTTGGAATCGCGCTTCCCGAAGGTTTCGAAATTTTTCGCACGTATCTAGGGGTGGAATATCGCGCCAAAGCTGTTGGTGGCTCTTGGCTGCTTCTAAATGACGGGCAGGCTTACCCGTCACTCAATCAATTGAGTCGGGCAGTAGGCACGAAGGTGGAGAATGCTTGGAACAATTGGTACTTCATCGACTCTCAAGGAATGCGCAAGCTCATAACGACTCTTCGTAAAGGCCAATAAACGAGATCACATCAGAGTTGCGGCCGTTAGTTACCGAACACGAGGTTGCCCGGTGATCGGAACCATTAAATCGCGACTGACATAGCCACACAGAATTAGAGCTCGGGTTTTAGCCCCGGCGTTAGTTCGGGGACTCAGCGCTACCAACGTGAGTGGCATTGAGCCAACAATGCACAGCCTACAAAGGGCTGTTTACTGAAGGCTTGAAAATCGCGAGCGAAGAAAAATCCGGCCTTGCCGCTGATGACGGGCCCCATAGTACGACGGATTTCGCTTTGTGGCCCATTCCGTAACCCGTAGGTAACCGCGCACCTCGAAGACTTATTTGTGGCCATTGGGCTGGTTTACGGCGCACGCTCAGAGAAGCCATAAATCGAAGCGTTTCGCGGCTCCCGGACATCAAAATAAAATGGTGGGCGGTGCAGGGATTGAACCTGCGACCCCACGCGTGTGAAGCGTGTGCTCTCCCGCTGAGCTAACCGCCCGGGCCGCAAAGGGTGCGGAGAAGAACGCGGTTCTTAGGGCGGGCCTCCAAACCTGTCAAGCAAACCGCCGTTTCGACATGACATCTCTGCAATCACCGCCGGTTGCTACAAGTCCTTCATATTTCGCCAGTTTTTAGCCCTATATCGGAAATCTTGGGCTTTATCCCGTCATTCTGGCATGGCAAGTTCGCGGACATCCCGCATAACTCAGTTCGATCCATCTTCCGCACATGCCCAAACGCCCGACCGCCGCCGTAATTCTTGCCGCCGGGCTCGGCACACGCATGAAATCGGCCCGTCCCAAAGTCATGCACTGTGTCGGCGGGCGGCCCTTGGTGAACCACTTACTGGCGACGCTGTCGGCGGTGGATGTCGCGCGGGCCGTGGTCGTGATCGGGCCCGAGATGGAAAGCGTTGCGGCCGCGGTCGCTCCGCACCCGACTGCCGTACAGGCCGACCGGCTGGGCACGGGCCACGCGGTCCTACAAGCAAAACCGGCGCTCGCGGACTTTTCCGGCGATGTGCTGGTCGCTTATGGCGACACGCCGTTCGTCACCGCGGCGACGTTTCAGAAAATGCTCGACCAGCGCGCCGCGCCCGACGCTCCTGCGGTGATCGTGCTCGGGTTTACACCGGACGATCCGGGTGGATACGGGCGATTGGTGGTGGGGGCGAAGGGGCTTGAGCGGATCGTCGAAGTCAAGGATGCAACCGCCGAAGAGAAGCGCGTGACGCTTTGCAATTCGGGCATCATGCTGATCGATGGGGCCCATGCCTGGGCGCTGCTCGATAAAGTCGACTGCAGCAATGCCAAGGGCGAGTATTACCTTACGGACATCGTCAAACATGCGCGAAGCGCCGGCTTATCGTGCGCGGTGGTGGATGGTGACGAGGACGAACTTCTCGGGATCAATAGCCGTCTTGAATTGGCGGCCGCCGAAAAACTGTTCCAGGACCGCGCCCGCCGTGCGGCGATGGAAAACGGCGCCACATTGACCGATCCCAATACGGTTTTCTTTTCGGCGGACACCGTGATTGGCAAAGACGTCGAAATCGGCCCGTTCACGGTCTTCGGCGCCGGTGTTTCCGTGGCCGACAACGTCGTCATCAAGGGATTTTGCCATTTCGAGAATGCGGTTATCGAGCCCGGCGCAATCGTCGGGCCCTATGCGCGTTTGCGTCCCGGCGCGCGGATCGGACCTGATGCCCACGTCGGGAATTTTGTGGAAGTGAAGAATTCCACGCTGGAATCTGGCGCCAAGGTCAATCACCTGACCTATATCGGCGATGC
>JAGREB010000512.1 GCA_020446775.1 Paracoccaceae bacterium | reverse complement strand
GGTTCAAAAAAACCACTCAGGTCACACGCGACCGGATCGGCGAGGGGCCGTGGTACAACGCGAAAGGCGTCCGGATCGCCGCCAATCTCGCCGAGTTGCACGGCGATACCGTCGAATTGGCGCGCAAGGGGAACTTTCTCAATATCAATACGGTGCTGACAGAAAAAGGCGACCGCAATCCCGGCGAAGTCAAGATCGTGGACTTGGACGGCCGCAATCAGCATGACGTCCTGACCGGGACCCGCGCCGATGGTACCGCGTTTACGGATACCTTTGATCGCACGTGCCGTAATTGGACCAGCGATCGCGAGGATGGCAGCGCCAACCTCGGTCATCATGATCGGGTGACCAGCTTTACAAGCATGTCGTGGAACGACGCGCATCCGTCGCGCGGCTGTAGCCAGGACAATCTGATCGCGACCGGTGGGGCCGGACAGTTCTATTGTTTCGCGGCGGATTGAATGTCGCCGTATCATGAATTCGATTGCTAAGTATTCGTGGCGTGTTGCCAACCAGAGTATTGGCGGAAAACGGCGGTACGGTCGTGTTGAGCCGACCGACCCCGTCACGCCTCATTCCCGAGTTTTAGAGGAAAGGATATCGCGATGCCAAAATTGAATAGCGATCGAGCGACCCACACGGTCAGTTTCATTCCGGGCGATACGCGCGGAACCGTGTTTCTCGGCAATCCCGTCCTCGACAATATGATGCACGTGATTTTTGCCATGGGCGCCGAAATGTGGACGACCAAGCGGCGGCTTAAAATTGTCGAGAGCCTTCTTGCCGCAAAACGCGATGTTACCCCCGAAGCAATTGAAAACTACGTACCGACACCGGAAGAAGATGCGGCGTGGACCGCCGAGCGGGATTCGATCGTCAAAACCATGTACAGCGCGCTGACTCAGGTGGCGAACAGCGGCGCCACGGCGCCGCCGGTCTAATTGGTCGGTGCCGTTCAACATTCATACGCGGAGGCGCTCGAAGATGTTCAATCGTCGTTCATTCGTATCTGTATCGTCATTTCTGGCCGGTATCGGTCTGCTACCCGCAAGCAAAAGCGCACAGGCGAAATCGGGGAAGCTGCCCGTGGATATCGCGCCGCGCGGCGCGAAGGGGCGCACGGAGCGTCATCCCACGTTGGATCTCGAAAGCCGGCAAGATTTCATGGCGGGAGTAACGCTATTTGCCAACGGCGAGCTCGGGATCGCATCCCGAAACCGTGTGCTCGATATTCTCGCCGCCAAGAAACTGAATCCCCAAAAAGAAATGCCGATTGACGAGGCGCGGGCGCTTTTCGACGGCGATCCAGTCATTGGGATGCGCGACCGGATGTGGCACAGCGCGCACAACTATGAGCACGATATTCTCGACGAATATTTTCATGCCAATGCGGACAAGTATTTGGCTGAACTCGAGGCCGCGGATAAGTCGGGGCCCGGCACACTGGAACTCAATCCCGATATGAAAGTGCCGGACTACACGCGCCATGAAATCCATCAACAGCCGGGCGGGTACGTCGGCAATCCGTTTGCCGGTCACATCTATCACTACGCCACAAACATGTTTTATCGCGGTGGAAATGATCAGGATCAGAGGCACATTTCGTACGCCGCGGCTTGTCCGACGCCGGCCGACGGAAGTGTCAAACGGATCTTGGATATCGGAACCGGAATCGGGCAGTTTGCGGTCGCACTGAAAGAACGTTTTCCTGACGCGGACGTGCACGGCATCGATGTTGGCGCACCGATGCTGCGATACGGGCATATGCGTGCGATCGATCTCGATGTCGAAGTCCATTTCGCGCAGCGGCTCGCCGAGGAAACCGGATTTCCCGACAACCATTTCGACATGGTCGTTTCGTACATCATGTTCCACGAAGTGCCCGCTGAGGCGACGCGAAAAATTTACGCCGAAGCGAACCGTATCTTGCGGCCGGGCGGTGTGTTTTATCCGATGGATTTCAATCATGCGTCGCCGCGCAACGCTCTCCGGCAGTATGGCGAATGGAAAGATCACCGGTGGAACAACGAGCGGTGGCGCCTTGAGTACGCGAGCCTGGATATTGTCGAAGGCATGCGGAGCGCCGGTTTCTCGGTCGATGATCAGAGCGACAAAAAGGGTACATTTGCGCGAGTGATCGGCACGAAAGCCGCCTGACCGCGTTCATATCGGCCGCTCAACGACGGGACCGGCCTTCGCGGCCAACCTAACCTAATTCATCAGGGTGTTGTGAACGGCGGACGCTTTCCTGATCGAATAGGTCACTAAATTCGCTTTGTGATCCGATAACGTCGGACGTCCATCCTGATCGCTGAACACATCGCGGTTGTCGATGGGTATCAGGTCAACCATGCGTGCGGAGCGGTATAGTTGATGATCCTGTGTAACCAGCCATGGCTTACCGGCATCGGCTGAAGCGGGCGTGCGGCAGGCAATTTGAATGACGCCGCAGTACACGTCGACGAAATTCAGTCCGCTGAGCCGGCGCGCCAAATACGTGAACCGTTCGCTGCTGTGGCGAACGTTGATATCGCCGGCAAGAATTAAAGGACGATCACCGCCCGACATATTGGCGATGAACGCGCTCAATTCGTCGACTTGTGCATGGTGGGCGAGGTTCGCTCGTTCTTGCGATACGCGCGATGACGTACGCGAGTTGAGGTGGGTCGAATAGATATCGATCGGGACTTCGATACCCGGCACGGAAATCCGGGCGAAAACAACACCTTTGTTGGCAAGGCAATCAAAGCCGGCGCAGGATTGCGCGCCATAGGGCGCAGAAGCCATGGCGACGATGGGGAATTTGCTGAATATCCAGAGGCCGCTGTCCAGGAATTTGCCGACGCCTTCGCCCTTCAGCCATTGCTGATGTCCGGCAAGTTTTTGGGTCAAGGGGGATTGTGGAGTCCATGCGGTTAAATCCGCGCGCGGACCCGCGATGATATATGGATATTCGCCGTCTTCGCCGATCTTCCGAACCTCATCAATAAACCCTTCTTGGATGACGAGGATATCCGGTCCGAGACCGTCGCGGTTCATTTGCCTTAGGCGTTCCGCGATTTTGTCTATCGCGCGATCGCGTCCGAAGCGGGCCGGCCACGGCAATCCCTCGACGTTGTATGTCATCACGCGTAATTGGCTAACGCTTCGATCAGGAACGGAAATCCAAACGGGATCGTTTTCCGCGATAGACGCATCGCGGGCCTCGATGAATATGCCAATCGCAATCAGCGCTGCCAGCAAGAGCTGTCGTCGGCCTCGCCGGATCATATCGTCTTGGCTATTTGATCTCGCGGACGCGGCCGGAGATCGGATCGACCAAAACATCGACAGGACCTTTTCCTCCGGCGACGATCACCGAGTAAAGTGACTTGCCGCTGCGTTGAATCAACGCCGCCTGCATGACCGCGCCGCCGACAGCGCGCTCTGCCAATTGAATCGCTTGTCCGATCGTCATCAACTGAAGCGGGGTAGGCGCACTTGTTGCCGAAGACACGTTCGTACCGGCTGCGACCGACACCGTTTGAGCGGCAACGAGCGCGATCGAGGCGACCAGTGTTCGGAGTAATAACGCCACGATGTTCCTCCTATGCCCTAAGCGTGTTGAATCGGTAACGTGTGCGAAATGGCGACCGGTCCGTGACATCGCCGCAGTCCGATGCCGTAGGTACGGACCACCGGCAATAAAATGCTCACGATTCCCGTTGGAAACGCTCGCCGCCATATATATCGATCGATCTGTTTCACCGCCGGCTCGTCACGCGGCGCGTTGCGAAGGAGGCCGGTTTTGATCGAATTTGGGCCGGGATATATCGGCGCCCGGCGCGCCGGCGAGAGCTGAACGAAACACGTCGAGATATCCGGCGACAGTTCTCTGGATATCGTGTGTTTCGCTCCACGCGCGCAATTGTTCGGAATTTCTGGGGCTTTCGAGCCGCTCTCTCATCGCTGCGGCCAGCTCCTCGTAATCATCGACGTCGACCAAGGGGCCTCGCCGGCCATGGTCGAGGATGTCAATGGTGCCCGTCGGGCATCTGGTGGCAACTACGGGGCAGCCACACGCCATGGCTTCCAGCAATGCATTACTGCAGCCTTCCCAGGTGGAACTGAGAACGAATAGCGACGCGGCGCTGAGATACGGAAACGGGTTCGAGACGTAACCGGGAAAATCAACGTAATCCGCGCAGCCCAACGCCGTGGCGTGACGCGATAACGCTTCAAGTTCCGGACCTTTTCCCAGCAATACCAAGCGGGCGGGGGTACGTTGCAGCAGTTTGGCGAACGCCGAAATAAGAAGGGTGAAATTCTTTTGTCGGGCAAACCGGCCCATGCCGACAATGACGGGGATGTCGCTCGTCCCGAACCACGGATGATTCACAGGCGACCGGGCCAAAGCGCGAATGGCTTTGTTGTCGATACCGTTGAAGATCGACTGCACCGGCGGCGATTGGCGCACGGGAGAGCGAAGGTAGCCTTCGACTTGATCCGCCAATTCGGGCGATACCGCGACGATATGGTCCGCGGCGTCGAACATGAATCGGGCGATGCGCCGCACAACAGCCGATCTCAATTTCTGTTCAAGGGGTCCGTATCCGCGCGTGCGGTAGTGCTCCATATCGTTGCTCGCCCGCATAATCACGATCGGCCGATGAATTGCGCGCCGTAGCGCAGGCCCGACGATATGGTGGATATGGTTGCCGGCCGAGAATAGGATTCGAGGCTTGCGGGCATCGACGTAGTCATGCAGGCGGCGCGTTGCGCGAAAGGTGTCGATGGCACGGCCGAAGTCGTGACTGTCGCCGATAACACTGACCGGTATCTCGGTATCGGCGAAGGGACCTTCGTGCCGAACAACGACGAACTCGACAAACAGACCGTCTATTCGAGCGGCCTCGGCGATGCGCAAAGCGTTTCGGATGACACCGGAACCGCGGAAATCGTATATCAGAATGGCGATGTCCGGGTTGCGGCGCGATGTTGATACACCGGATGCCGATACAACGGATGTCGATCCGTTGTCGATCTTTTGAACGATGGTCACGCGGGCCTCAATAACTGTTCTAAAGTGAAAATCCGCGTTCGCGCCATTGCCTGCATATCA
>JAGREB010000511.1 GCA_020446775.1 Paracoccaceae bacterium | reverse complement strand
AAGAACATGGCAGTTCCTATGCCGGCCCCGCGATGGCGTATATCGACGGTGCGGTTCCGCGAATCAGGAAGATGGGCGTGATGGCCCATTACATCTGCAACATTCATATCGCCTTGGAAGGCGAACAAGCCTACGTGGAAAGCTACGTCTTGACCTTTGCGCGCATCACGAAGGATGGCACGGACTCCGATACGCTGACCGGCGGTCGCATCTGCGACCGGTTCGAACGGCGCGACGGCAAATGGCTGATCGCCCACCGCAAAATGGCGTTCGATTGGAACCGCGACATGTCCGTTCAAGAAGGATGGTGCCGCGGCCTGTTTAATCCGTCGGACCCAAAGATGGTCTTCGGCCGCAAATCGCGCGACGACTTATCATACGCTCGATTCTAGACCTGCGCGCACCGGCTACGCGGCATTCGCGGCGGACTAATGCCCGCCGTCTTGCGCCGCGGGCGCAATTCCCATTTCGCTGAGCAACGTGGCGCGATCGTAATACTCGCGCCATTCTTTGACTTTGCCGTTCTCGATCTCCATCACGCCGACGACCGGAACAGCACCGTGGCTGCCATTGATGTCGAATTCGTCGACGCGCTCCAGAAACACCGTATTGCCGGAGACAACCACGTTCTTGAGTTTAAGCTCCAATTTGGTCACGCCGACCAGGAGCGGCGCCAAATGCGCGCGCAGATCTTCGCGGCCGACGATCGGATCGACCATGACGCTATGCAAAACGCCGTCTTCGGCGAACATATCGATCATACGATCGAGATCGAGCGTATTCCATGCATCGACCATTTCCAGCGCGACCGCTTTGGGAGATTGATCGGCCGCTTGAACGGACCAGTGCGGGCTCACG
This sequence comes from Paracoccaceae bacterium, assembly GCA_020446775.1. Taxonomy (GTDB): domain Bacteria; phylum Pseudomonadota; class Alphaproteobacteria; order Rhodospirillales; family Rhodospirillaceae; genus VGEM01. The sequence continues at coordinate 2,763 of JAGREB010000511.1, read as the reverse complement.
GCCAAGGCGAGAAAGAATAAAACGAAAGTGCGGACATATTTACACATCGAAGTTTCCTCGGTTTGTGCAAAGTTTGATGGCCATTATACATAACTTGCATTTCCGAACCAAACCGATGTTTTGATCGGTAACACGGGTGTTTGTCCGACGTGGTCCCCGCCGCGCCCAAAACATGCCTTTGAAACGATTGGTGGTGTGCGCGGCAGCTGTCCCTTCCAAAAAGCTGATCCGGCTTGAAACTGCTGCAGATCAGCGAAGCGTTCCCATGGGATGAGGCTCCGAGCCACCTGATCCGCGACCGTGACGCGAGCTACGGGGCAGTATTCAAACGGCGCCTGACGAGTTTGGGGATTCGAGATCACCCGACTGCACCCCGTTCACCGTGGCAAAACGGCCTTGCTGAGCGTGTGATTGGCTCAATCCGGCGGGAGTGCCTGGACCACACCATCATCTATGGCGAAGCACATCTGCGCCGGACGCTTAGAGCGCATGCCGTTTACTACAATCGCGCACGGACACATCTATCGCTGAGCTAAAGACTCGCCATTCCATCGACCGGTTCAGCGCCGTGGGCGTATTGTCACCCGCCCTCACCTCGGCGGTCTCCATCATGAATACGAACGGATCAGGTAAATGGAAGGGACACCCATTTTGTTGGCGTAAGTCGCGCATTCTTAGGTGTGGCGGCACAGCGCCAGACTGTGTGGTGGTGGGCGCAGTCAAGCGCTAACCCGTCTCTGAGCCGAATTCCCTGTTAATCAGGGAAATTACAGGGAATTTTCGCAATTTCGACCATTTTCACGGCGCGGCGCCGTTGAGTTCCGCCCATGAATTGGGGTCTTTCGATGCAAATTGCCTATGCAATGGAACAGGGAATTTAAGTCGTTGTATCAGGGAAACCTGCTTCGCGAGCAGGGAGATTACTAGGGCTGGGGTGGCGGGCTAAAGGGCGTATTTTTCGGTGAACACAGATTCATTCTAACCGCTGTGCCGCCTCATGTAACGAGGCTCGATCAAGATGAAGATTTCTCTGGCCTCGTATTGCCATTTATTCCGCTCGGACCCGAAGCGATTAGTGACGGTTATAACAAAATGAACTTGGCTCTAAAAACGAGAGCCGAAGCCAAATACCAGACGTTGCAGAATTAATGCATCGTCTGGTTCCATTGATGCTCCTCCTTCGAAAAAACATTCCTCAGGATGGACCACTTCAAAGGCGGCACATCAACTGTTAAAACGACTTTCATTGGCAACCTGTGTGCCGAGAAACGGGGGTAACCATGATCGTCAAAATGCTGACGCTCTGCGTCGCGCTTTTGTTGGGATTGGTCTCCAATCAAGCCTTTGCGGCCACCGAGCCGCCGGACCTGCTGCTCCGAAACGTCAAACTGATCGATCTGGATGCGACCGATGCGCAATGGCGCGATGGTATGGCGGTCCTGGTTCGCGATGGCAGGATTGCGGTCGTCGGTCCCGTGGACGATATTCCGGAAACAGGCAGCGTGACTGTGGTCGATGGCAAAGGCCGTTACCTTCTCCCGGGCCTTGTCGACCTACACGTGCACCTTTGGGATCAGGCGGCGTTGGGCGCCTATCTGGCTCATGGCATCACCACGATACGCAACGCATCGGGAATGCCTTTCCATCTGGACTTGGCAAAACGGATCCAAGCAGGCGACGTGCCGGGACCGCGCCTCCTAACGACCGGCCCCATCCTCAACAGCCACGGACCGAACGAACAGCCGAACCACCAATTCGTGACGACCGAAGCAGAGGCCCGAGCCGCCGTGCGCTGGCAATACGATGCCGGCTTTCGCCATCTCAAGACGTACTCCAATCTGACGCACGAGGCGTGGATTGGCATTCAAGCAGAGGCGGCCGCACTTGGCATGACTTTGATGGGCCATACGCCCGAAGGCGTTCGAGAAATCGGAATGCCTCGCGAAAAGCCCTTCAAAATACCGTTCGATACTTTTCTGGATGCCAGCTTTATTTCTATCGAACACGTCGAGAGCATTGTCTGGCATGCGTTGCGCAACCGGCACGACGCGAATGCGGCAATGAAATTGGCCAAGCGCATTGCGGCGTCAGGCACTCCGGTCGACCCAACGCTCGTGGCCTTTCGCAATCTGCTGCACGTGGCCGAAACGGAGGGCGAATATCTTCATCGCCCCGGCACCGAGATGATGAACCCGCTTATCGTCGCGCTCGAAACACCCAATTACGAACGCTGGACGAATGAGGCAGTCGAACCGAATGCCAAGGCGTTTGACTTTTACAAACAAGTTACACGCATGTTTGCTGATGCCGGAGTTCTGCTGGTGGCTGGTACCGATGCAGGGATTTTCACGAATATTCCCGGTGTGTCGCTGATCGATGAACTCGAACTGTATGCAGAAGCTGGGCTGTCGCCTGCACAGATATTGCGCATCGCCACCCTGAACTCCGCGATCGCTCTCGGGGAGGATACAGATCGAGGTTCGATCGCCGAAGGTAAGGTGGGCGATATGGTACTCACCGCAGCTGACCCGATGGCCGATATTTCAACCCTGCGGCATCCCGTGTTGGTTGTCGCTGAGGGTCGCCCCTATGATCGGGCTGCACTCGATGCACTCCTGGCCGAGGCCGCGCGCCCTGACCTGGAGCGAACAATGGCCAACGCACTTGCCGGACTGCAAGCACAGGGTAGCGATGTCAGCATTCTGAATGGCCTCTAGTCGCGCATTCTTAGGTGTGGCGGCACAGCGTCAGACTGTGTGGTGG
>JAGREB010000050.1 GCA_020446775.1 Paracoccaceae bacterium | reverse complement strand
TGGCCGCACTTACGGGCGGCCATATCGCGGCGGCTGGCCTTCATGTGTATGCCGGAGAACCTGACTTCCACCCTCTCTACGTAGACATGAAAAACGTGTTTCTTTTGCCGCACTTAGGCAGCTCAACGAAAGAAACACGTGAAGCGATGGGGATGCTGGCGAGCGACAATCTCGAAGCCGTTTTGGCGGGGAAAGTCCCGCCGCATCCCGTCAAAATTTAAAACGCGAAACGCTTAGGCCGCGTCTTCGCTGCGGGATTTGCTGCCCGAACCCACGTAAGCCATCGCGCAGTGTTCGCCGCAGTATGGCTTACCAATGGCAACGGGTTTTCCGCAAAACCGGAAATCGTCGTGTTTCGGATCGCCGATCGGCCATCTGCAGGTCTGCGACGATAGGTCGGTCAATGTGAACACCTTGACCGGTTCCTTCTTCGGCGCAGGTGCCTTCTCGGGACGTTTGATCGGCGACGGCCTGCCTTTGAGGCCGAGGCGATGCGCCTTGCCGACAACGGCGTTTTTCGAAACGCCTAGACGCTTACCGATCTCCCCCGTGGTCAATCCCTCCGACCACAGCTTCTTCAATCGAACAATCTTTTCGTCGTTCCAACCCATAGTTCTTCCCCAGCGGAATCCCCTTAAGGGCCGACTTTAGCCGCCTAAAATTGGCGAGTCCACAAGCCCTTAGGCCGGATTATGCGTCGATGACACGCTCGTCGAGCGTGAACTGACCCTTCGGGTCCTCCACTTCCACAACCCAGATATCGCTGTCGTACTGGATTTGCCGTGAAATATAGCGGTCGGCGTCCGCCTCGCTGGACGCACCGTCTGGCAACGCCCGCATCCAGGCCGGAGAGCCATCGGGCGCTGTCACCGGGGTATAAACCTCGCAACCGTCCCGAAAATGATTGATTTTGAGGATGATCGCGCCTGCGTCGGCATCGCCCGACCGCGCAACCGTGGCCATCAAACCCATGGTTTGGCAGCGCCGCAGCCACGCCTGAACACGGACTTGAGACTTGACGCGAGGCAATGGGGCCACTCAGTGTGCCTAACCGGTTCAAACAATGGCACGATCTTAACTGAATTTTGCGAGTTTATGATAGGATGGCGTGTTTACCGGTATGGCCGGCGCGCGGGCGCGGCCATGGATTCAATGGAATACGGGTGATGCAGCCATGATGGCCATAATCGGACTAGTCGTCGTGTTCGTCATGGTGTTTGGCGGATACCTTTTCGCCGGCGGACACATGGAAGTGATTTTGGCCGCCTTGCCGCCCGAATTGATGATCATTTTTGGCGGTGCGGCCGGCGCGCTCATCACCGGCAATAGCACGGTCATCCTGAAACAAGTCCTCGGCTCAATGGGAAAGATCTTCAAGGGCCCGAAATGGACGGAGCAGGATTTTAAGGACGTTTTGTGCCTGCTGTTCACGATTACCAAGATGATCAAGTCAAAAGGCATCCTGGTGATTGAGTCGCACATCGAAAAACCCGAAGAGAGCAACATCTTCCAAAAGTATCCGCGTATCCTCGCCGATCATTTTGCGACCGATTTCATCTGCGACACATTGCGCCTCCTGTCGATGAACCTCGACGACGCACACCAGGTGTTCGATGCGATGGAAGCGCAGCTTGAAAAGCACCACCACGAGAACATGGAACCGCAACACGCGCTGCAAACCATGGCCGACGGTTTGCCGGCGATTGGGATCGTCGCCGCGGTGTTGGGCGTCATCAAAACGATGGCTGCGGTGACGGAACCCCCCGAAGTTCTGGGGGGGATGATCGGTAAGGCGCTAGTGGGGACCTTCCTCGGTGTGTTCCTCGCCTACCTGATCGTCGGGCCATTTTCGGTCCGCATGAAACAGGTTCTCGAAGAAGAGCACAGATTTTATCTGATCATTCGCGACGTCCTGGTCGCGCACTTGAATGGGAACGCGCCCCAAGTATCGGTCGAAATTGGCCGGGGTAACGTGCCCTCTCAAGTCCAGCCCTCCTTCTTCGAGCTGGAAGAAGCGCTCAACTCGGCAACCGAATAGTCTCTCAGACTGCCGTAGCTGCGGATTGAAAATGCCAATAACACATTGGTAAAACGCCTTTAATCCGCCTTGATTAATAAGTTTCGATTCGCTACTTTCTACGGTGATCCGCCGGACATTTACCCCACCGGCGCGCGCGAGGATCACCAACCTTGAACGCCGTGAGCTACGCCCTGAAGAACGATGTCGCCCAGACCGCTGGCAGCGATGAGGAGATGGACGCGCTCCATATCCTCCCGTTGCGCGTCTTACCGTTCAAGAACGACAAGATTGGCCGGGCGCGCATGATCAAGAACAATCAGTTGACCGGCGTGCTCGAGGTCTATTCTTCGCGCGAAACCGGCAGCGGCCAAATTCCCATCGATCGGTTGCCCGAGTACTACAACATCAAGAATCCCCTCAACGATCCCGACATGCAGATCGTGATGAAGTTGGGCCCCTTACCTTCTTACGACGTTTACAGCCTGCGTCGGTCATTGCGAGGTTTGGGAATCGCAGTCAACAGTCATGACGCCCTCAAGCTTTCGGACGACATGAATCGCGCTTTGGCCGGGTACATGAAACGCTTCACCGTGCCGTTGATCCGCGAGGTTTATGGCGAGGAAGATGAAGCGAAGTTTCAGCGTTTCGACGATTTAATCGGTATGTTCCGCGACCCCGATCCCAAAAAAGCCCTCGCGAAATTGAAAATCATGGCCGAGAAACTTGGCATACCGTTGGAGAGTATTCCCAAATTTCTCGAGGACTACGGCGATATCTTCCTCTCGCTCTCGTATTATCAACATTGTTTGGATCGCCTGAAACCGATGCTCGACGGTTTTGTCGTCGGCATGAGTGAAATGCGGACCTTTCAGAAGGTCAAATCCAGCCCGCAAATGATGGCGGAATTGGACCGTCTCGAAAAAACGATCAACGGCCTGGTGACCTTTCTGAAACGGATGTTCCAAGACTTTGCGGTCCGCTCGCGCGATATGTGGGAGCATCTATCGGCCGCGAAATTTCGCCATGTCAAAGAGGTCATCGAAGGGGCGCAATCGACCGTCGGCGGTGTGTTGTGCGGCCTCACAGTCAAGATGAATGCGTGGAATCAGCGCTTTCCCAATCCCAAAGTGGGCGGCCCCAGCGCGCGCGAAGAGTTTCTCATGAGCGAATTCAAGCCGGGGTTGGCAAGTGTGGTCGCCGTCGCCCGTGGTCAGGGCGACCTCATTTCCCTGGCGTGACCGGGTCAGGACGGCGTAGCGCTGCCCGGGCGGCGGCCAAGTCCCACCGTCATCGGCTGATTTAAGGCGCGTCGCACCAAAAACAGCGCAATCCCCGCCACGACAAACGTGGTTGCCGCCATGCCCATGAACACCCCGCGAATGCCGAAGAAATATGAACCGGCGTAAGCGAACGGAATCTGAAGCACCAGGGTCTTGGACATTCCGATCACCATCGCGGGCATTGGTTTGGCCAAGGCGTTTAAGCAACTCGACGACGTATTAATGATTCCCATGCAGCCATAGCTGATTGGTACGGTGGCAAGATAGAACGCCGCGACGGAAACAACGTCGGGGGAATCCGAGAATTCTCCGGCGATCCAACGTCCAGCCGTAAACAGAAGGACCGCAATCGCGATTCCATATACGAGGGTCGCCTTGTGCGCGAAAGACATGGCCTCCTTGACCCGGTCGACGCGGCCCGCGCCCGCGTTTTGACCGACGAACGGCGCGATTGAGATCGACATGCCCATGACGAAAATCATCGAGAACATTTCTATCCGCGTCGAAATCCCGTAAGCGGCAATCGACGCCGCGCCAAAAGACGCAATCAATGACGTTAGAATTGCGCTCGAAAACGGCGTGATCATTTGCGTGCCGGTCGCCGGCAAACCGATGTGCAGCAGATCGCCCCACGAGGATTTAAGCCGGCTCAAGCTTGGCAATTCGTAGGTCAGCGCATGCATGCGGTAGTGCAGCACGAAAACCGAGGCGACGAAGGTGAAAGCGCGCGCGAGCAACAAGGCAATTGCCGCCCCCATCAGGCCCAGTTGCGGGATCCCGAACGCGCCGAAAATCAAAATCGGATCGAGGATGATGTTGATGACGGCAGAAATCGCCATGATCAAGCTCGGCGCCTTGGCGTCACCGAACGCACGGATCACCGCGTTCGCGATCAACGGCACCACCATGAACGGCATGCCGAAGAACCACACGTTCATATAGCTTTCGACCAGCAGTAGGATGTCTTCTTTGGCGCCGAGCAACTGAAACAAGGGATGGATCGACAGCTTGCCCGCAACGGCAAAAAACAGCGCGATGACGCAGGCCAGCAAGATGCTGTCGGACGTAAGGACGCGGGCGCTCGGCATGTCACCGTGACCATAAGCGCGCGCCACCACCGACGTGACCCCGGTCCCCAGACCGAGCGCGATGGCATGCAAGATCATGACGACCGGGAACGTGAAGGCCAAAGCCGCCAGCGGCCCGGTGCCAAGCTGCGCGACAAAATAGGCGTCCGCCAGCTGAAACGTCATCGTCGCCAGACTGCCGAGCATCATGAAACCAGCCAGGGACAGAATCGTCCGCTTGACGTCGCCCTCGGTGAGGCGTTTCCCGCCATGGCGGCGAACGGGTTTGGTTTTGGGCGCGGCGGCGTCCGCCGATTGCGCGGACATCGGCCCTGGGGCCGGAATATCTGACATGAATGAAAACGGTCCTGTTGGAGTGAATTGTTAAATCATCCGCGTCCTCTGCCCGTCAAGCGAGACGCATGGGCTGCGATAGGCCACAATGGAATAACGGAAAATAACGCTGATGTTTAACAGACAAATGTGACGCTTCGTATTCGCGTGCTTCTTCATACACGCGCGATTTTTCTGCATCCCGGATATGCGTCATAACCACAAGAAAACCCCGCCGATTTCGTGTTATAGGGGGACCAGGATTGCGATCCATGACGCTTGAAACGATACCCTCTCCGCGGACCGCCGCTGCCCGTCCCGGCGTCTTACCGACGTTTCGGGCGATGGGCCTCACCAAAGTGTACGAAACCGGCGAAACGGCGGTTCACGCCTTGCGCGGTGTCGACCTCACGATGGACGAAGGCGAACTGGTGATCCTGTTGGGCCCGTCCGGAAGCGGCAAATCGACCCTATTGAATATCCTTGGCGGTCTGGACCAGCCGACCAGCGGCACGTTTTTCTTCCGGGACCGCAAAGTCACGACCTTCACGGCCCAGGAACTCACGACTTACCGCCGCGATCACGTCGGCTTCGTGTTCCAGTTCTATAATTTGATCCCAAGCTTGACCGCGCGCGAGAACGTCGCCCTGGTGACCGAGATCGCCCATGCCCCCATGCGTCCGGAAGAGGCTTTGGAAATGGTCGGCCTTGGACACAGGCTCGATCACTTTCCGGCCCAGATGTCGGGCGGCGAGCAGCAG
>JAGREB010000510.1 GCA_020446775.1 Paracoccaceae bacterium | reverse complement strand
CCGGTGCCGTTCGATCCGCGCCTGATTTACACGGTGCCGCCGGCCGTGGCGAAAGCGGCCATGGACACCGGCGTCGCGCGCAAACCGATCGAGGACATGGACGCCTACCGCAAACAATTGCGCGCGCGGCTCGACCCGACCGTGGCCAGCCTGCAAACCATCGCCGCCGAGGTCGCGCGCAACACACAGCGGATCGTCTTCGCCGAAGGCGAGGAAGAACGCTCGATCCGCGCCGCCATCGCTTATCGCAACGCGGGTTACGGCGATCCGATTTTGGTGGCGCGCCGGCGCAAGATCGAAGCGACCGTCGCCGACCTCGGCATCCGCGCCGACGATCTGGCGGGGATCACCATCACCAACGCGCGCGAGTCCGATGCGACCGATGCGTATCGCGATTACCTGTACAAGCGCCTGCAGCGGCAGGGGTATTTGCTGCGCGACTGTCAGCGCATGGTCAACACCGACCGCAACGTGTTCGCCGCGTCGATGGTCGCGCACGGTCATGCCGATTGCATGGTGAGCGGCCTGACGCGGCCTTATCATTCGGTGCTGTCGGACGTGCTGAAGGCGATCGACCCGCGGCCCGATACCGTGGTGTTCGGGTTGGAGATCATCGTCGTGCGCGGACGCACGTTATTTGTCGCGGACACATCCGTGACCGAGCGTCCGGACCCCGAACACATGGCCGCCATCGCCATCGAAAGCGCGGCCATGGCCCGGCGCATGGGCCATACGCCACGGGTCGCGTTTCTGTCCTATTCCAATTTCGGTAACCCGCCGGGCCGCGTGTCCGAAAACATGCGGACGGCGGTTGTGCTGCTGAATGAAGCGAAAGTCGATTTCGAGTTCGACGGCGAGATGGGTCTCGATATCGCGCTCGCCGACGACCGCAGCGAGACTTATCCGTTCTGCCGCCTGAAAGGCCCCGCCAACGTCTTGGTGATGCCCGGCCTGCACGCCGCCAATATCTCGACGCGATTGATTCAGCGATTCGGGGCCGCCACGACCATCGGCCCGGTCTTGAGCGGGCTGGAAAAACAGGTGCAGATCGTGCAGATGGACGCCAGCGTATCGGATATGCTGCAAATGGCGCTGATGGCCGCGCACGGTTGCGTGCCGCGACTGATTTGACGCCACGGCAAGAGCATGGAATGACGCGCAGGCATGGCGTCTGAGCAAAGCGAACAGCGAGAAAGAGATCCCTCTGAGACCGGCGATCGTTTGCGCCGCGCCTTCGCGTGGGTGATCGGCCCGTGTCTGCCACCGTGGATCGTATTTGTGGTGCTTGCCGGTTCGGACCAGTTGCCGTGGCGAACGGCGTTCGCCGCCGCAGCGGCGGTGTTCGTGTTGATGGCGCTGTTGGTGTTGACCAGGCTCGGCGATTTCGACCGCTTGATCCGTTACACCGAACGGCTGCTGACCACGCCCGAGGCCCAGCCGCCGGCCTTGACCAATTCGGTAACCGCCCAACGCATGCTGGCGGCGATCAACGCCTTGCGAAAATCCTGGGCCGACCGCCGCGATACCGCGGAACAACTCGCGCGCTCGCGCCAGGATATTCTCGACAGCCTGCCCGAGCCGCTGTTGCTGCTCGACCGTCGTCAGCGCGTGATCGGTTCCAACCTCGCCGCGCGCACCTTGTTCGAGCATGACCTGATCGGCCGCGACTTGGCAGGCGTGATCCGCGACCCGAAAGTGCTTGAAGCCGCAGGCCAAGCCGTCGGCCAAAACAAACGCGCGGCGGCGCAATTCTCGCTGCCCGCGCCGGTCGAACGGACCTTCAGCGCCTTGATCGTGCCGGTTCCGGTCACGGCAACGCGTGACATGCCGGCGCTGATCCTGACCCTTCAGGAACTGACAGAACGGTTGAAGATGGACCGCATGCGCGCCGACTTCGTGGCCAACGCCAGTCACGAATTGCGCACGCCCTTGTCGAGCCTGCTCGGTTTTGTGGAGACCCTGCGCGGGGCGGCGCGCGACGATCCGGATGCGCGCGACCGTTTTCTCGACATCATGCTGAAACAAGCCGAGCGCATGACGCGGCTGATCGACGATCTCTTGTCGCTGTCGCGCATCGAGCTGCGCGAACATACCCGCCCCACCGAAGCCGTCGATATCGGCGTGGTCGTCAAGTCGACGGCGGAACTTCTGGAAGGCCAGGCCCGCGCGACCAAAACCGAGATCAAAGTCGAGATTCCCGACGGGCTGCCCAGGGTCCAGGGCGATGCCGGCGAGTTGGGACAAGTCATCCAGAATTTGACCAGCAACGCCATCAAGTACGGCGGCCGGCACGGGCCGGTCGAAATCGGCGTTGCAGTGTCCGAAACCCGCCCGCCGGCGATGCCGGGCCGGGGCCCGTGCGTGCGCATCGCCGTGCGCGACCGCGGTGAAGGCATCGCCAAGGAACACATTCCGCGGCTGACCGAGCGGTTTTACCGCGTCGACAACGCGCGCTCGCGCGAACTGGGCGGAACCGGGCTGGGGCTCGCCATCGTCAAGCACATCCTCAACCGCCATCGCGGCGCGCTGGTGATCGACAGCGCGGTCGGCAAAGGTTCGACCTTCGCGGTGTATTTGCCACTGGCCCCGGGCGAGAACAAGCAGGCGGCTTAGTCGTCCGCCGCCAGCGCCGAAATCGGCGCGGCGGGTTTGTCGGCGGTGCGGATATGGCGCATCAACCACCACAGCAGGACGAGCCCCGGCGCACCGGCAAACGTGGTGATGATGAAGTACGTCACCCAATCCACCTGATCGGCAAGCCAGCCGCCGCCCGAAGCGAGGATGGTGCGCGTGAATGCCATGAACGAAGTCATCAACGCATATTGGGTTGCCGTGAAGGCGACGTTGCACAGGCTCGACAGGTAGGCAATGGCGGCGACGCCGCCCAATCCGTTGGCGAAGTTTTCGACACTGATCACCGCGATAAAGGCGAACAGGTTGTTCCCCAGCGTCGCCAGCAGGGCGAACAACAGGTTCGACGCCGCCATGGCGATCCCGCCCCAAAACAGAGTCGGCAGAATACCGAAGCGCATGACGAGTATGCCGCCGACAAAGCTGCCGGCCATGGTCATCGCCACGCCGTATGTTTTTGTGACGAGACCGATCTCGGTCAGCGAAAATCCCATATCGACATAAAACGGATTCGACATCACCGCGAGCAGCGCGTCGCCGTACTTGTACAGACCGATGAAGGCGAGAATCGCAATCGCGTTCCTGCGCGTCATGAAGTCGGCGAACGGATCCATCACCGCGCTCTTGAGCCACGCGGCGTAGGATTGATCGTCGGCAATAACCTTGGGGGCATTCGGTTCAGGGCTGATCAGCGTCGTTACGAAACCAATCACCATCAGCGCCGCCATCACCGCGTAAGACACCGCCCACCCGGCCGCGTCGGCGATGATCAGCGCACCGCCGCCCGAGGCCAGCACGCCGATGCGGTACCCGAGCGTGGTCATGGCTGCGCCCGCACCCTGTTGGTGGTCGTGCAGATACTCGATGCGGTAGGCGTCGATGACG
>JAGREB010000509.1 GCA_020446775.1 Paracoccaceae bacterium | reverse complement strand
CCTTCGAGAGATAAAGCCCTTCCAGCGCCTTGTTGGCTTCGGGATCGATCTCGGTCTCGATGATGAGCGTGAATTCCCGAGGTGGAGCGGCAATCGTCAGGCTGTCGTCGGTCAGGGTATAATCGCGCCCGGATTGAAGAGGTTCTCCGTCGCGCGCGACGGATAGCAACTTCATCTTCTCGCCATTCAGCACCAGCGGCAGGGCGCCTTTGCCGGACGTCGCCGCGGTCTCATATCGGGTGATGGCCCGGACCTTGGTCGCGGACGGATGCAAATCGAACTCGAGATCGACCCCTAACGCGCGGTAGGGCGGGGGGGTGTAATCGGCGAGGCGGATGGTCGGCGGATTTTCGGTTTTCACGAAACGTCTTCCGTGTGTTCAGGTGTTTCGCGGCGCACCCTAAACCCGAACGGCAGCACCCGGAACCCCCATCCGGCGCTCACAATTTCTTAATGACCCGCCAATACCCTACCCTGAACAGGGGTGTGCATCGTTCGCAAGCTAAGGAATTCGAAATGCGTGTCGTCGCCTTCGTGCCGGCCAAAGGAGAAAGCAGCCGGATCGCCAACAAGAATACGCGCGTGCTCGACGGCGAGTACTTGTTCAAGCGTAAGTTGAAGCAACTGCTCGAATGCCCGGAGATCGACGACGTTTATCTGGATACCGAAAGCGAGCGGATGATCGAGCTGGCGTCCGACCTGCCGGTCAAAGTGCTCAAACGCGATTCGAAACTGGCCTCCAATAAAACCGACGGCCATGAACTGTTCGCCAATCAGGCTCGGCAGGTGAAAGCCGATATTTACATTCAAAGCCTTTGCACCAGCCCGTTCATTACAGCCGACACCATTAGTCGTGCGCTCAAGGCTTTAAAGAAAAAACCCACGGCCGACTCGTTAGTCGCCGTCCAGCGGCGCAAGCTTTATACATGGAGCCGGAACAAGCCCGACTATGGCGACGGGCGAATTCCGAATTCGGTCGATTTGCCGCAGACCATCATTGAATCGATGGGTCTGTATATGGTTTGCCGCAAACCCGGGGCCAAGGCGCCGGCGCGCCGCTTTGGCACCAAGCCAATCCTGTTCGAGATCACCGACGAGGAAGCTGTCGACGTCAACTGGCCGGAAGACCTTGAACTGGCCGAACGGATTTGCGCGGGGCACCGCGCCGTGCACAACGCCGCACTCGACGCCATCCGTCCTCACTTGTGCGCGTCATTGTTGGGCGATATCTGCAAGGAGCGCGGGCTCAAGGCGCTGCTGCCGCCGGGATTCATTCGGGTCAGCGGGCGCAGCGTGCTGGGCATCGCCAAAACGCTCGAATTGCGGAAACTGAAAAAGGGCGACGATTGGCAGGGCATCTACACCGCCCTTGGTAGCTACAATTTCGTCCGGCCGGGCGATGTCATCGTGGTCCAGAACCACGTAAAAGACAAAGCCTACTTAGGCGACCTTAACGCCAATATTGCCGTGGGTTCGGGCGCGGTCGGAGCGGTGGTCGAAAGCTACACACGCGATTGAGCAGAACTCAACGGGCTTGAATTCTC
>JAGREB010000508.1 GCA_020446775.1 Paracoccaceae bacterium | reverse complement strand
GCGGCGATAACCTGTTCCTCGCGTCGATCGTCGCGGTCAACGCCGATAGCGGCGAATACGTATGGCACTATCAGGAAGTTCCGGGCGAGCAGTTCGATTACACGGCGACTCAGCCGCTCGTGTTGGCCGACCTGATGATTGGCGGGAAGTTGCGCAAGGTCATCATGCAGGCGCCGAAGGACGGCTTTTTCTATGTGATCGATCGCGCGACCGGTGAATTTATTTCGGGCACGCCGCTGGTCGACCTCAACTGGGCTTCGGGTCTCGATTCCAAAACCGGCCGTCCGTTATTTACCGAGGCCGCCAAGTACGGTTCGACGCCGACGATCATCAAGCCGGCGTATATCGGCAGCCACAACTGGCATCCGATGGCATTCAGCCCGCTTACCGGTTTGGTTTATTTGTCGGTCACCGAAAACGGCGGTGTCTTGATGGATCGCCCGAATTTCAAGCCGATGAAAAACATGGCCAACCCCGGCACGGTCATGGGTGGTGATCGCGCGTTGCAGACGAAGGTTGCGAATATGGCCAAGGCGTGGCTTTCGGCTTGGGACCCCGTGCAACGGAAAGAGCGGTGGCGAGTCGATTATCTCCCGAACGCGTCATCGGGTACGTTGGCGACGGCGGGAAATCTCGTCTTTCAGGGAACGCCCTATCGAACCTTGGCGGCTTATCGCGCCGATACCGGCGCGTTGTTGTGGGAGACCAAGGTCGACAACATTCCGATGGCCGCGCCGATTACCTACATGGTCGAGGGCACACAATACGTCGCGGTGAATGTCGGATACGGCGGCGGGCTGGCTCATCTTGAAATGGCGTCGGGCCGTCAGCCGCCCATGGCCAAAGGACGGTTGTTGGTGTTCGCGCTGGGTGGGAACGCGACGTTGCCGCCGATGCCGCCGGAACCGCCGCGCAAACCGCCGCCACGCGTTGGCATGACTGACGAAGCTCTCAAGAAGGGTGAAGAGCTGTATCAAACCTTCTGCCAGTCCTGTCACGGATCGCAGGTCCGCGGTGGTGTGAAGGACCTGCGCTATATGGACGATGCGGCGCGCAAGAATTTTCGCGACATCGTGCTTAAAGCGATCCGCGAGCCGCAGGGCATGCCCGGGTTCGGCGACGTTTTGAACGCCGACGATGTCCAAATCTTGTATCAATACGTGACTTTGCGCGCGTACGAAGACTATGGAATGGAATAGCTTCGTTGCGTCGCCCAGCGAAACATCGATTTGATAAGCATCACAGCATTCGGTGACATGAATTTCCCCTTTAGGAAAATCGACGGCGTCGTCGATTACGTGCAGCATGACGGCGTCGCGCGCGGCCGCGAATGGTTTTCGATGCACCGCTACGCCGGCGGCCGCGTATTTCGCGCCTGCTGCCAGATGAACCAGGAAGCGTTGATACGTGATGCGACCTGGACGATGGATGACGCCTGGCGGCCGTTGGACGGCCATGTGCGCGTGATTTTGGACAGCAAGATCATCGGTTCGACCTGGTATGCGTTCGACGGAAATTCAGTCCGCTGCGAAGCACGAACCTCGGCTCATGGGCACGTCTCGCAAACTCAAATCAGCGACCGCCCTTATGAATTCTTGGGCTTGCACCCTCTGCTGGCCGACGGGTTACTCGGTGCCGCCCGCGGCCGGACCGATCCTGGCCGCGAACGGTTCATTCGCAGCATCACGTGTTCGTATTCGCAAAATGGCGAAACGGAGTTGCTCGCGTTGCCGATAGACATCGGCGTTGCTTATCTGGGCGACGAACAACTGAGCGTGCCGGCAGGAACATTCATGGCGAGCCGTTACGCCGTTCGGTGGCGACCCGAATGGGCGCCTGCCGACTATTGGGTGTTCGGCGACGACTATGTTTTTCTCAAGAGCGACTGGGCGGTATCGTCGCTGACGTGCGAGCTTGTATCTCTCGTGTCTTCGGACGAGGGG
>JAGREB010000507.1 GCA_020446775.1 Paracoccaceae bacterium | reverse complement strand
CACGACCGCGACTTTCTCGACCGCACCGTCGATACCGTGATCGCGTGGGATGGACCGGGGCAATGGACGGTCTACGCCGGTGGCTATTCAGACATGGTCGCGCAACGCGGCAGCGGTGTCGAAGCGCGCAAGCAAACCGCGAAGCCGAAATCAACGCCCGCGAAAGAACCAAAGCCGCAATCTCCAGCGTCGGCGAAAAAGAAGCTGAGTTTCGCGCAGTCTCACGCCCTCAAAACGCTGCCGGCAACTATGGAAAAACTCCAAACCGAAATCGCCAAACTGCAAGCAACAATGGCCGATCCCGATCTGTTCGCGCGCGATCCGAAAAAGTTCGAGGCAACGGCAACACGCGTCACCGACGCTCAAGCGGAGTTGCACGCCGCCGAGGAACAGTGGTTGGAACTCGAACTCCTGCGCGAAGAGATCGGCGGCTAAAGCGTTACGCGACGCGGCGGCGTTTCAACAGCCACAAGATTACACCGGTCACGAACAACACCGGAAAACACAGCCCGGCGGCAAACATCACCAGCCTTCCGGGCAAGCCGGCAATCGCACCGGAGTGAATGTTCGCGCTAAAATTCGCTTGCAGGAACGATCGCGGCGAAAACGGCTCGGGACCTTGCACCCGGATCACGCGGCCGCCGTTCATGGTCACCAGCACGTTGGTCATATTGGAAACGCTGTGGTCGCCCGGCGGCCAGAACCGGACCATGTAGATTCCGCGCGCGCCTTCGTTGCGGAGTTCGAAACCGAGATACTGACCGGGAACTTTTTCCGCCGCGATTTCCGCCGCCTGCTGCCAATTGATGGGCTGCGGCGGGGGGCCTGGTGGGAGGCCCGGCGGCGGGCCTGATGGGCCACCCGGTGGTGGACCCGAGGGGCGGGCAGATGGCGGACCCGACGCTGGGCCCGACGGTGAACCCGACGCTGGGCCTCCGTTCTGGGCTTGCGCCGCGCGCGCAGGCGGCCCACCGCCTTCGGCACCCGAGCCCATCCACACCAACGGCGGCACGGTCAGGGCAGCGCTAATGAAGAACACGCCGAGCCACGCACCGAAGACGTTGTGCAGTTCGCGCATCAGTTTCTTCGGGTCACCGCCGGAAACCGTCAGCGCGCGTTTGAAGCCGCCCTTGTTGGGCCACCATAATACAAACCCGGCAACGAAGAAGATCACCAATACGAACGACAAACCACCGACGATATTCTCGCCGACCGGTCCCAGGACGAAATCGCCATGAATGCGCCGCACCAGCGCCACCGCGGATAGTCCCGACCGTTCGCCGAGAACCCGGCCGGTGTAAGGATCGACGAACACCTGTTGTTCGTGCAGGTCTGCATCGCGCACCACAACCATGTAGGACGCCGTCGGGTCGTCGCTTGAACGCTCGAAGTAATAGGGCGTCCAGCCGGGATGAGCCGCGCCCGCCGCCGCGACAATTTCGTCAATCGGGAGTTTTTCCTCGCCCGGCGTGACGGTCAGCAATTCCGGATAAAACGCACGGTCGAGTTCGGATTCGAAAATCAGAATCGATCCGCTGAGTCCGAGCACGGCAATCAAGATCCCGATGACGATCCCGAACCAGCGGTGAAACCACAGCCAGGCCCCACGAAACTTAGTAACCATTGGGCCTTCTCCCCTGCGCGCCCTCAACCGAGGTCATGGTGCCCGGGGCCGGCGCCCGCTGGCAAGACGGCGTTTGAAACAGTATGTAAACGATATGACCCGCAGCCCCAACGCCAAAGAGATCGTCGAAAAAGGCCGATTGCCCGTCAAGCTGGCCAAAGCCGCGCCGTGCGTGATTTTGACCGAACCGCGCTTGGCCGAAAACCTCGGCACCACGGCGCGGGCAATGGTGAACTGCGGCTTAAGTGAATTACGGCTAGTCGACCCGCAGGTGGATTGGCTGGGCGAGAAAGCGATTGCCGCCGCATCGGGCGGCGAAAAAATTCTCGAGAGTGCCCGGCGATTCGAAACCATGGCCGACGCACTGGCCGATCTTCAGTTCGTTTACGCGGCGACGGCGCGGCGGCGCGAAATGATCAAACCGATCCTGACGGCCAAGGGCGCCGCCACCGATATGCTGGCGCAGATCGGCTCAAAAAGAAAAATCGGCGTCCTGTTCGGACGCGAAGCCCACGGTTTGACCAACGACGAAGTGGCGCTCAGCAACGCGATCATCGAGGTCCCGCTCAACCCGGCGCATTCGTCATTGAACCTGGCCCAAGCCGTGTTGGTGATCGGCTACGAATGGTTTCAAGCCGCCGCTTACGACGGGCCTCAAGCGACGATGAGTTTCAACAAGACCGAGCCGGCGGATAAAGGCATGCTGATCGACCTGTTCGATCATCTCGAACGTGAATTGGTCGCCTGCGGCTTCCTGCGCCACGAAGACAAGCGCCAACAGATGGTGATCAATATCCGCAATATGCTGCAGCGGGCCGAACTGACCGAGCAGGAAGTGCGCACCTTCCATGGCATCGTCAAGGAACTGCGATATGGCCGGCGGCCCGACCGGCCCGTGCGCCAACCCGGCGTGAAACCGGAACCGGCCTCTAAACCATTGAAAGAACGTCTAAAATCGCGCCGCCGCGCGGATTGACTTGAGCCCCTCGATCCCTATACTCCGCCGCCTTATTCCCGGCCTTGCGGGTTCCGGACATTGCTTCCGGTGACCACGGCCGCAACGGCGAAAAAATCTTGCGATTTTCTTGCCGGGTGCGTGTCCAACCGGGACAACACAGACGCTTCAAAGCAAGCGTCACAACAAAAGGATGCACCATGACCAAGCGTGCAGAGAGCAAGTACAAGATCGACCGCCGCCTCCAAGTCAATTTGTGGGGCCGCCCGAAAAGCCCAATCAACAAACGCGAATACGGCCCCGGTCAACACGGCCAGCGCCGCAAGAAGCCGTC
>JAGREB010000506.1 GCA_020446775.1 Paracoccaceae bacterium | reverse complement strand
TGGGTTCGAACCACGTCGACTTCGGCGGCATGACTTGGTTGGCGTCGGCGACGGCCATCAACTGATCCATGCGCGTCGGATGCAACGCGAAGGCCACCGCCATTTCGCCGGAATCGACGCGCTTTTCCAGCTCGCCAAGGCCGCGGATGCCGCCGACGAAATCGATGCGTTTGTCGCGGCGCGGGTCGGCGATGCCAAGCACCGGTTCGATCAGGTTGTTCTGCAACAGACTTACATCGAGTTGCGCGACCGGATCGTTGTCGGGCACGAATTTAGGATCGATCTGCAATTCGTACCAATGCTTGTCGATGTACATGCCGAAGGATTGCGGCCGCACCGGACGGGCTTGACCTTGAACCGGAGATACACTGAACCGTTCGCGCACTTTCGCCATGAAGGCGTCCGCGCTGAGGCCGTTCAAATCCTTGACCACGCGGTTGTAGTCGAGAATGCGCATCTGATCGTGCGGGAACGCAACGGTGAGAAAATACTCGGCGCTATCGTCTTTTGACTTTCCGCGCCGCGCTGCGGCGACGCGCGAGGCGGCAGCCGAGCGGTGGTGGCCGTCGGCAATGTAAAGCGCCGGCATGGCATCGAAGATCGCGGTGATTCGCGCGACGGTATCGGCATCGGTAATCGACCAAATCGCGTGTGTGACGTCGTTGTCGGCGGCGACTTCGTAGTCCGCGTCGGTACTCGCGGCGCTGGTGATCAACCGCTGCAATTCGGTGTTGGCGGGGTAAGCCAGCAAGACGGGGCCGGTTTCCGCATTGAGCGCCTCGATTTGGCGCACGCGGTCGTCTTCCTTGTCGGGGCGGGTGAATTCGTGTTTGCGGACGCGGTTGGTATCGTAATCGGCGACCGATGCCGCAACCACCAGGCCGGTCTGCGTGTGCGCGCCCATGCGCATGCGATAGATGTAGTAGCGCGGCTCGGGGTCGCGCGCGAGCACGCCCTCGGCGATCATCGCCGCGAAATTTTCCGCGCCTTTTTTGTAGACGGCTTCGGAATAGACATCCGTACCGTTGGGCAAATCGATTTCGGGTTTCGAGATGTGCAGGAAACTGTGCGGTTTACCGGCAGCTTTGGCCTTGGCTTCGGCCGAGTTCAGCACGTCGTAAGGTGGTGCAGCGACGGCGGCAGCGTGTGCCGGGGTCGGACGCAAGCCCCTGAACGGGCGAACGAGGGTAGCCATGGCAATCTCCGGTTCAAGTACACTGATTTGGCGGGGTGGATTTGGCCGGGTGTTTAGCGGCCCTGGGGCGATGCCGCAACCGTGCGGCGAGTGGGAAGCGCGTGGGCTGATATTTTAAATAATAATACAAATAATTATAAAATTGTTTCAGACGATAATGCAAACATTGGTTGATGACGAGTTCCCACGTTTCTACGTTTCCGATAGGCTGCAACACGGAATGAATTCGCCTTTGGCAAGCATGGGGAGCTCATCGATGCGCGGTTTTTCAAAGCGTGGTTTTCGAATTGGGGCGATCGCACTGGCCTTCGGTTTGGCGGCGGCACCGCGTGCCGAAGCGGCATTGATCGGAACCTTTACCGGGAATGCTTTTCAGTCGTTCCCGGGTTACGCGGGCTTTATCGGTTCGACGTGGGTCTCCAGCGTGGTGCTGAACGGAACAACGGTAAATACGTTTTTCGATTTCGCGCAGACCGGGGGGCCAAACTTCAGTACCGGCGAAAACGATTTCACCGCGACATATGTCGCGGATGCCCGCTCGGCGAATTTCGCGGCGTTGTCCGGGTTGCTCAGCGATGGCGCCGACGACACGATCATTTTGAATGTCGGACAGGGGATAGACAGCTTTCCCCCGCAATCATCGAGCACTTTCTTCGCCGTCCAGGAAAGCACGGCGGCCGGGGTTCTCCCGGGGTCGGACTTCGTCGGCTACACGGTCGATTCAATCCGCTTCACCGTGACCCAGGACGAATTTAACGATGGCATTTTCGGATTTGATCTCAACTCGCTGAATGCGAGCATTACAATGGACTTTTTTGGCACGCTCGTTTCCGCAGGCGTGCCTGCACCGGCGGCCGGCGGTTTGATGTTGCTCGGCCTTGCCGGCGTCGGCTTGGCACGGCGGCGCGCGAAAAGCTGATCGATCCCAATTCCACAAACGAAAACGGCCCCGGTGACGGCCGGGGCCGAAATTCGCGATGGGTCCTACCGGATGGCGGGACCGATCGTCTGCGCGGTGGCGCTCAACCAACCTTAAGGTTGGTGGCCGCCGACTTGCCGCGCTCGGTCGTGATCTCGAACGAGATCTGCTGACCTTCATTCAGTGTGCGCAATCCGGCCCGCTCGACCGCGGTGATGTGCACGAACACATCCTTGC
>JAGREB010000505.1 GCA_020446775.1 Paracoccaceae bacterium | reverse complement strand
TCGGTTGCTCCGGGTTTTCGAAGGCATGTCCGGCCCCTGGATAAATATGGAGTTCGACGCCAGGATGGCGGGTGCGGATACCTTCGATTTCGCCTAAGGAAACGACGTGATCACCATCGCCATAGTGAAGGATCGTCGGACAACGGGGCGCAAGATCGATCAATTTGGGAATATGGCTCCCATAGAAATTGACTTGCGCGGCGTAGAACCGGTCGGGTCGCGCTGCCGCGCGCCAAGCCCAACTGCCACCCGAACAGAACCCTGATATGATCGCCGGTCCTGGTAACGCGTCCGCCGCCGCGTCGATGTCTGCAAAAATCTGGGTCTCGCTCAGCGCCGCGTAATCCGCGCTACCCGTTTTGGCTGCATCTGAGGTGTAGGGGTAGACCCGATCCGATCCCAATCGGTCGAACAGAGCCGGTGCGATGGCCGCATATCCGGCCTCCGCCCAAATTTCGCACACCCGGGCCATGCGCTGCGTCAGCCCGTAGACCGCATGCAACACGATCACGCCCGCTTTCGGTTTCTCGCTTGGGTCGGCGCGAAACGCCGATAGCCGATGACCGTCACCGGCATCGAGCGAGAACGATCGCGCCGCCATGATGCCAATAAACGTTCAGAACGTGATGCCTTTCTTTTTGAGCATTTCAAAGAGCTCGGGATCGACTGCGCGCTCATGTGCCTTGCGCAATTGAATGATCGACGCTTCCGGGGCCTCGATGTGGTGAAACAGTCTCCAACCGGCAGGCTTCTTGCGCAAAAGTGAGGTCACGCGGACCGAGTTACCGATCGGGCGGGGATACGCGCCGCCCGGAATGTAGACATTCCAATGAAGCCGATAAAACGCGTGGGCGACGTCATCGGCCGCCTTGCGCGCCATCAAGTCGCTGTATTTGATCAGGTGCGTCGAGGTTTTCGCGCCGCCGCCCCAGTAGGTTTCCATCGCTTGCCAACCAATAATGGGGTCCCGTTCCTCGGCGACGTAGATCGGTTCGGCCTCGTCGGAGTCCCACAACGCCTTCATTCCTGGGATATCGTAAACGTTCCACTTTGCGATGTAATCGTCGAGAACGGCTTTGATTTCGTCGTGTAGTGACATGCTGGACTCCTCGTACTGAGCAATCTGGAGATGGGCCGGAACGCCGAAAATAGATGCGATCATGCGAGATCCGATCAGGTCGCGCCGAAGTGTTTGACGCGGCTTTCTTCGACGTCGTGATAGATCAACGTAGTTTGCAATGGGTCGAACCCGCCGGTTTCGCTGATCCTGACATCGACGACAGCCGGACGGTCGGTGACGGCGAATGCCCGGTCTAGAGTTGGCGCCAGTTGCTCGACGGTTTCAGTCCTGAAACCCGCCGCGCCGTACCCTTCGGCGACCTTATCGTAGTGCACGTCGCCAAAGTGGGCGTTGATAAGCCTGCCGACCATGCGCTTCTGGGTATGAATCTCGTTCCCCCAACCACCGTTGTTGGCGATAACGCAGGTGAACGGCAACCCAGCCTGAACGGCG
>JAGREB010000504.1 GCA_020446775.1 Paracoccaceae bacterium | reverse complement strand
CCGCAACCACTGCCCATCGCGCAACTGCGCTTCCCAGCCGCCCGCGCCATCGTGACGAAAACCGCTGATCTGATCGCGGCGCACAATCGTCGAGCGGTGGATGCGGATAAATTTGTCGGGATCGAGCTGGCGTTCCAGCTCGGCGATGGTCTCATGCAACAAGTACGAGCGCTGCCCGACGTGCAAGCGCATGTAATCGCGTTCGGCGGTAATGACGTCGATATTGATTGCGGGCACGCGGATGATTTCGGCGCGGTGATGCACCCAGAATTCGGCAATCGAATCTCCGGCCTTGCCGGATTTATCCTGTATCGGCGCCGCCGGCGCCGTGGTTGCGTCCCGCACACGGACGACCGCACGTTCCAAGCGTTCGGGTGCGACCGGTTTAAGCAGGTAGTCGGTGGCAGCGACGTCGAAGGCCGCCACGGCAAATTGATCGAACGCCGTGACAAAGATCACCGCAGGAGGCGACGGTTGACCGCTTAAAGCGCGGGCGACAGCCATGCCGTCCATTCCCGGCATTTGGATGTCGAGCAGCAACAGGTCGGGCGATAGGGCTTCGATCATGCGCAGCGCCGCCGCGCCGTTGGTGGCCGTGCCGACCAAATTGATCCCGGGAATCTGCGCGCACAGGATCTGCAACCGCTCGACCGCGAGCGGTTCGTCATCGACGATCAGGGTTTTGAGGATGCGCGGCTCGGCCATCGGCCGGTTCACCCTTGAGCGAGAAACGGCATGTCAATGTCGACGTGGAACCCGCCGCCGGGGCGCGGGCCGTAGCTCAACGTGGCAGCCTGGCCGAACCGCGCCGCCAGCCGTTCGCGCACGTTGCCGAGGCCGACGCCTGCGCCGGGGCGCGGCTTGGTCTGGCCGGTGGCATTGTCCTCGACCGTCAGATGCAGCCGGTCGCCCTGCTTACGCACGCAGATATCGACATTGACCGGATCTGCCGTGCACGCAACGCCGTGCTTGATGGCGTTTTCGACAACCGGTTGGA
The DNA here is from genome assembly GCA_020446775.1 of Paracoccaceae bacterium. GTDB lineage: Bacteria > Pseudomonadota > Alphaproteobacteria > Rhodospirillales > Rhodospirillaceae > VGEM01. Next base: position 1,349 of record JAGREB010000504.1, on the reverse strand, counting down.
GGATCAGGCCGGGGACGCGCGCGCCGGACAACTCGGCCGGAAGATCGATTTTGACCGAGAGCCGGTCCGGAAACCTGATTTGCTCGATGTCCAGGTAAAGCCGTTGCATGCGGATTTCATCCGCCAACGGCACGTCTGATTCGGGATCGCTGGTCAGACTGGTGCGGAAAAAAGTCGATAGGTTCATGATCATGCGGTCGGCTTCGTCGGTGCGCTTTTGCAAGACGAGTGTCGACAATGAGTTCAGCGTATTGAACAGAAAATGCGGATTGATCTGGTAACGCAGCGCGCGCAATTGCGAGGCCTGCGCCGCCGCCCGGAAAGAAGCGGCCGTTCGTTCGGCATGGACGGCCTTCGTCGCGTAGGACAATGCGACGTAAAGCACCGCCCAAGCGGCGAAGAAGAAATACCAGCTCACGGCGGAATCGGCGACGATGCCGATGGGATGCATTTTTTCGGGATACTCCGCGATCTCGCGCAATGTCGATTCAAGCGGCGCCACGACATAGAAAGTGGTGTAGTTGACGACGGCATAGCCAAACGACGCGGGCACCGATGCCGCAAACGCGACCGCCAACATGATGCGCATTGGCTGGCGTTCGAACCGGCGCAACACCCAGCACAGGATCAGGGTCAAGCCGATCGATACCGCGACGACAACCAGGCGGCGGCCGATCATTTCGATTTGATCGTCCTCGCGGGCGAGCGCCATCCGGATCGTGTTCTGCACGAAATAAAAAGCCCAAAACCCGAGGATCGATTGAATGGCGACACTCAAATCGACGAGGGGCTGTGACGACGGCAGATCGGCCGTTACGGCGGCCGCACCGGGTTGGGCGTTGGTCATGGGCTTATGAATACGACATTTTCCTTGCCAACGCCTTGCCTAACGTGACGTTGGTCGAAATTTCTCGGCGGTTGGTCGAAGGGGCGGCGCATGTTCGACGCCACATGTCCGGCACCACATGTCCGGCGCCACATGTCCGGCGCCACCTGCAGCCTTCACGGATCGTCGTATCCTATCCCCACCACCTCGACATCCTGGCCGCCGTCGGGGGTACGCACCGTGACTTCGTCGCCGACCTCGGCTTTCATCAGCGCGCGGGCAATGGGCGAAATCCAGCTCACCATGCCTTTGTCCAGATCGGCCTCGTCCACGCCGACGATCTTGACCGTGCGTTCCTCGCCCTTGGCGTCGAGATAGGTCACGCGCGCGCCAAAGTAGACTCGGTCGCGCGCCTTCTGCTGAGCGGGATCGACCACCGTCGCGCCCTCGATGCGCTTGGCGAGATAACGAAGACGCCTATCGATTTCGCGCAAGCGCCGCTTGCCGTAGATGTAGTCGCCGT
>JAGREB010000049.1 GCA_020446775.1 Paracoccaceae bacterium | reverse complement strand
ACGCCGGCGGCCACCACGAGAAGATCGACGGCACCGGGTATCCCAACAAGCTGCGCGGCGAACAGATGTCGCTGCCGGCGCGCATCATGGCCATCGCCGACATCTTCGAAGCGCTGACCGCGGCCGACCGTCCCTACAAGAAAGCCAAGACGCTTTCGGAAAGCGTGAAGATTCTGTACTTCATGAAGAAGGACAAGCACGTCGATCCGGATTTGTTCGAACTGTTCCTGTCGACCGGCGCCTACAAGGATTACGCCGAGCAGTTCCTCAGGCCGGAACAGGTCGACACCGTCAACATCGATCAATACCTCGACAGCAAGAAGCCGCCGCCGCCGCCTCAGCCGGTTCCGGCCAAGGCCGCCGAGTAGCCGTTTACCCGGCCGCGTGCGCGCGCCAATCGTTTTCCAGGATCGCCATGGTGCAGGCGTTCCACCACGTCCCATCCGGCGCGCGCTTGGTGTCGCGTTCGTTGCCCTCGATCTGAAATCCGACGCGTCGGTAGCTTTTGATGGCCGCAGTGTTGTGGGCGAAGACGCGCAATCCGACTCGATGCAGTTTTAATTGATCGAAACAAACGGCGAGCGCCGCACGCGTGATCGGGGCCGAAAGCCCGCGTCCACGGGCGAGCGGCGCGACCAGAATTCGCCCCAGCATGGCGTTGGCATGCGTGCGGTCGATGGATTTGATTTCGATGTGGCCGACGACCTCGCCGGCCTCGTCGATAGCCTTGAACATCATGTAAGGTCCATCAGGCCGCAGCGCCGCAACGTCGCGCGCCAGTTGCTCAGGGGTCAACGGCCACGACAATGTTGGCCCTGCCCACTGCAACAGGGCGGTGGCGTCGGGAATCCATTCGATCAGGCGGCCGATGTCGTCTGCCGTGAACGGTTCAAGCCGTATCACGTTCAGACCCGGGACAACGCAATCGCCAGCATTATCAGCGCACCGAAATCACGGTTGGCTTTGAAGCGCGCGAGACAGTTGGCGGGATCGGACGGGTCGAGTGTCGCGACTTGCCAGCCCAAATGTGCCAAAGCCAGCGCCGTTGCCGCGAAGAACAGCCCGTTCCATGTATCGATCGGAACGCACGAGACGAATAAGGCCAGTGCAAGCGCATAAAAAATGGCGATCGCGGGTTTTGCCCTAGCGCCCAACGCGAGCGCCGACGACTTTACGCCGACGAGGGCATCGTCTTCCATGTCCTGCATGGCATAGATGGTGTCGTAGCCGAGCGTCCAGAAAAAGCCCGCGATATAAATCATCGCCGCCTGCCAGCCGATCGTGCCGGTGGCCGCCGCCCAGCCGAGCAGCGCGCCCCAATTGAACGTCAGACCAAGCCACGCCTGCGGCCAGTACGTGATGCGCTTCATGAAGGGGTAGGTCGCGACCAGGAGGAGCGACGCGGCGCCGATCCCGATGGCGAACAAGTTGAATTGCAACAGGATCGCCAAGCCAATCAGCAGCAATACCGCCAGGAAGCACCAGGCCTGGAACGCGGTGACTTGGCCGCTGGGCAACGGCCGCGTTGCCGTGCGCGCGACGGCTGCATCGATGTTGCGGTCGACAATGTCGTTATAGGTGCATCCCGCGCCGCGCAGCAGGACGGCGCCGATGCCGAACAGCACATAGAGGTGCCACGCACCCACGCCGGCCCCCGACAATGCCAGCGCCCACCATCCCGGCCACAACAAAAGCCAGGTTCCGATCGGGCGGTCGAGACGGGCGAGCCGCGCATAAGGCCGGGCCGCGGCCGGCAAAAAGCGGTCGACCCATCCGTCGCTTGGGATATCGGTCATCGATGGTGCGTTCATCGGTCGTGTTGTGGCAGCGAAGCCGCTAAACTAGTCAGCCGGACCCATAAATCAATCCGGCTTTACAACGCTATTCCAGATATCGGCATCGCGATGACCACTTATGTTCAAAAGCAACGCCTATTTGTCGAGACCGATCTCGCCGACGGCGCGACCATCGCTGTATCGGGGCCTCAGGCGCATTACCTGCTGAATGTCATGCGCATGAAGGCGGGCGATACGGTGACGGTCTTCAACGGGCGCGATGGCGAATGGGCCGGCGAAATCGTGCTCGTCAAAAAGAAAGAGTGTCATCTCAAACTCATTCGTCAGGCGCGCGTTCAGACCGAGAACCCGGATATTTGGCTCGCCTTTGCGCCTATCAAAAAAGCGCGCATCGACTTGATCGCCGAGAAGTCCGCCGAACTGGGCACGCGCCTAATTTGGCCCGTGATCACCCAGCGTACAAATGCCGAGCGCGTCAATCTCGTCCGGCTACGCGCCAACGCGGTCGAAGCAGCAGAGCAATGCGGTTTGCTGGCGATCCCCGAAGTTCATGCGGTTACGACGTTAGGTGAGTTAATCGACACTTGGCCCCGTGACCGGCGTCTATTCTGGCTCGACGAAACCGGCGGCGGGCGGCCCATCGCGGATGTCGTCCCCGCGTACAAAGGCGTGCCGTGCGGATTTTTGATCGGCCCGGAGGGCGGTTTCGCCAAATCTGAACTTGACGCCTTGCGGGAACTCCCGTTTGTTACCGCTCTCGGGTTGGGACCGCGAATCTTGCGTGCTGAAACGGCGGTTGTTGCCGCCCTGGCATGCTGGCAAGCGATATGCGGAGATTGGCGATCGCCCATCGGTGCCGACCCTTCACTGGACAAGACACCCTAAGCGCCCTAACTGACCGATCCCTGGCCAATCGTTCGCCGCAGCCGATCTTTTTTTCATGACCTCATTTCGCTCAAGTAAATCGGATTTGATCGAGTCCAAGGCGCAGTTGATCGCCGTGCTCGAGGGCGGCTGCAAGCCGCGCGAGCAATGGCGCATCGGCACGGAACACGAAAAGTTCCCTTACCATACCGCCGATTTCTCGCCGCTGCGCTACGACGGACCGGACGGCATTCAGGCGTTCTTGAACGGCATGATGCAGTTCGGATGGGAGCCCGTGAACGAGGGCGACAACGTGATCGCGCTCAAGCAGCAGGGTAAAGGCAGCATTTCGCTCGAGCCCGGCGGACAGTTCGAACTCTCCGGCGCACCGCTCGAAAACGTCCACGAGACGTGCACCGAGGTCAACGAGCACTTGGCGCAGGTCAAGACGGTCGGCAAAGACCTCGGCGTGGGCATGCTCGGTCTCGGTTTCACGCCCAACTGGAGGCGCGCCGACATCCACTGGATGCCGAAGGGGCGCTACAAGATCATGCGCGAATACATGCCCAAGGTCGGCACCATGGGCATCGACATGATGACGCGCACCTGCACGGTCCAGGTCAATCTCGATTACAGTTCCGAAGCCGACATGATACGCAAGCTGCGCGTTTCGATGGCGCTTCAGCCCGTCGCCACCGCGCTGTGGGCGAACTCGCCGTTTACCGAAGGCAAGCCGAACGGGTTCTTGAGTTTCCGCGGCGAAATCTGGCAGCACACCGATCCCGCACGCACCGGCTTGTTGCCATTTGTCTTCGATGGCGGCATGGGGTTCGAACGATACGTCGATTATCTGCTCGATGTGCCGATGTATTTCGTATACCGCGACCGCTATATCGATGCGGCCGGGCAATCGTTCCGCGATTTTCTCGATGGCAAGCTTCCGGCGCTGCCCGGAGAAAAACCGACGGTTGCCGATTGGGAAGACCATATGTCGACCGCATTCCCGGAGGTCCGCGTCAAAAGCTACATCGAGTTGCGCGGCGCGGATTCGGGGCCGTGGGCGCGGCTGTGCGCGCTGCCCGCATTCTGGATCGGGTTGTTGTACGACGAATCGTCGCTCGATGCGGCGTGGGACATCGTCAAAGATTGGACGGCCGAGGACCGGCATGCGCTCAACCGCGATGCGCCCAAATTGGCCCTGAAAGCGGCGGTCGGGGGCCGCACGGTCCAGAGTATCGCGCTCGAATTACTCGATATTTCCCGCGCCGCTTTGAAGCGCCGCAAGCGTATCGACGGCGCAGGCGGCGACGAAAGCGGGTTCTTGGTGCCCTTGCAGGAGATCGCCGCATCGGGGATAACCCCCGCTGAGCAAATGCTCGCCGCGTATCACGGGCCGTGGGGCAGGGACGTCACCAAGGCTTTCGCGGAAAACAGCTATTGAGCGCGGCGCGCCGCAACACCTCAGATCAGCGTTCGGAGCGATGACCACCAAACCCACACCCAAAGCACCGGACACGGCTTCGTCCCAGGAGGACGACTGGCGTATCGAGTGTAAGGATCTCGCCGAAGTTCGCCGGCACATCGACGCCTACGACGAGGAGATCGCGGCGCTGGTCAGCAAACGGCACCACTTCGTGATGCAGGCCGCGAAATTCAAGCCAACGGTCGAGAACGTTCTCGTGCCGGAACGGATCGAAGAGATCGTGGCGCGCGTCCGCGAGATCGCCGAACGTTACGGAGTCAGTCCGGACGTTCTGGAAAAAACCTACCGCGGGTTGCTCGATGGTACGGTCAGCGACGAACGCCGCCGCTGGCAGGAAATGCACGGCAAGACGCCGTAAATCATTTTTTCCGCTTATGTGGCCGGCGTGGCGGCGGACGGCGAAGCCGCCCGCGAATGTCCTTCAGCATGCGTGCCCGCGCGGCGTCGTCGGGCAGCGCTTCCAGCTCACGCTTTAAACTCAGAACCGTCGCGGCATATTCATTGTGCCAGTCCGACTGGGCGCACTGCGCGACATCGATATTTGCGCGCACGCGCACCGTTTTCGCCCCCGAGGCACCCGACAGGCGCACTGTTTCCCCGAGCGTCGGCTGGTGCAATTTCGATTTGGCGAGGCCGCTTTTCGTCAACGCCAAGGCAAGACCGGCGCGCGCGCCGTCCTCCCCGTGCACCAGGAATACTTGGTGCGTCACCGGTTGTCGTGCATTCAGCCAGGCGATCAGACCGCGCTGATCCGCATGTCCGGAGTATTCATCGACAAAACGAATGCGCGCTTCGACGGCGGTATCCTCGCCATGGATGCGCACCATGCGCTGGCCGTCGACCAGCAAGCGGCCCAACGTGCCCGGCGCTTGATATCCGATCAGCATCACCGTCGTGTCGGAGCGCCCAAGATGTGCTTTGAGATGGTGGCGGATCCGCCCGGCGTCGCACATGCCGCTGCCCGCCATGATAATCGCGCCGCCGCGCAAGCGGTTCAGGCGCTTGCTCTCGTCGGGCGTTTCGACATAGCGGATGTTCTGGCGCCGGAACGGATGTGTGACGTCGCCGTCGATCTTTCCGGTCAAATGCTTGTCGAACACTTCAGTGGCGCGCTGTGCAAGCGGTGAATCCACAAACACCGGCAGTGTCGGGATTTGACCGCTATCGAACAGCGCATCGAGGTCGACCAGAAACTCCTGTGTCCGTTCGATCGCAAAAGCCGGGACCAGGATCATGCCGCCGGCCTTCAAGGCGGCTTTCATTTCCTTGGCGAGAATCTGCCGCCGAAGCGCGAACGAGCGCGGTTTACGGGTGATCGCGCCGTAGGTCGATTCCATGACGACGAAATCAGTGCCAGCCGGCCCCGAGGGGGCGGGTTGGAACGATTTGTCGCCCGTGCCGATATCGCCCGAAAACAAGATGCGGACCGGTCCGCGCTTATCCGCGTCGTCGGCGACTTCGATTTCGACCGACGCCGACCCCAATATGTGTCCGGCATCCCAGAAGCGCGCCCTTATTCCGGGCGCCACCTCGATCCAGGTATCGTAGGCGACGTGGCTCAAGCGCTGCAGGGCGCGTTCGGCCATTTCGCGCGTGTAGATCGGCTCGATGGATGGCTTGCCGCGTTGGCGGTTGCGGCGATTAAGGCGTTCGACCTCGACTTCCTGGATGTAACCGCTGTCCGGCAGGACGTAGGTCATCAAGTCGGCGGTTGCCGCGGTCGCGTGAACCCGCCCCCTAAAGCCGGCCGCAATCAGCTTCGGAACCAGTCCGCAATGATCGACATGGGCATGCGTGACGATCACCGCCGAGATCTTGCGGGGGTCGAACGGAAACTTGCCGTAATTCAATTCTTTGATCGTCTTGGTGCCTTGGAACATGCCGCAGTCGATCAGAACCGCCGACTTTCGCGTACGCACCTCGAAACACGATCCTGTAACTGTTCCGCACGCGCCGTGAAACGTTAAATCTACGGACATGCGAGCAACCCGTCGGCGATGATCTTGGCGACCGACATGTCGTTGCTGCGATGTGGTATGCCGTCGCACGAGACGACGCGGCGGATGCCCGCCATCGAGAATGAATCGGCCGTGCGGTCGTCGTACAGGGCATGCGTGGTGTAGACATCGACGGTCTTGGCCCCGAGGTCCCGCACGGCGCGCGTCAACGTGATCACCGTGGTCCCCGAACTGATCACGTCGTCGACGATGATCACCGAGCGGCGATTCAGCGGAACATCCTCCGGAAGCGCGATTTGTACATCACGGTCGCCTTTGCGCACTTTCTTCGCCAGCGCCCACGGCAAATCGAGCGGTGCCGCGACGGCCTTGACGATGGGCTCGGATTCCTCGTCCGGCCCAAGAATCAGCACGTTGTCCGAAACGTTCCGGTCGCGCAAATGCTGAACCATGGCCGGTGCCCCCGTCAGTGCCAGAGACGGCTTGCCGCCAAACACGCCATCGAGTGTCGGCGTTCGATGCAAGTGCGGATCGACGCTGACAAAGCGGTCGAAGTGGGCCGCCAACAGCTTGCCGATCACGCGCTGGCTGACGGCTTCGCCCGGACGGAAGGCGATGTCCTGGCGCATGTAAGGCAGGTAAGGCGCGATCAGGCCGATGTCCTTGGCGCCGTCGTCGCGCAGGACCGATGCCGCGAGAATAACTTCGATGAGTTTCGCGTTCGGAATATGCAGCGGGCGATAGATGGCGGGCCGGTGCGCGTGTCCGCGAAGTTGCACGCGGCATTCGCTGTCGGGGAAGTAGTGCACGTCGACGATTTCGAATGACGCGCCCAGCAGGTCGGCCAGGGCTTTGCCCTGAACCTGACTGTCGGCGAATCCGAAAATACGGTCGGGCGTCCACGCCGGTTTGTGTTCAGTCGATCCGGAAGCCATGGTCTTGTGTCGCCATTTCGGTTGCAAAAGTAAGGTCAGTCTCGAGCGCGGCGTGAATGCGGTACAAAGGCTCGCCGCGTTTTACGGAGTCTCCAGTCTTTTTCATAAGGTCGATACCCGCGCCTTTTGAAGTAGGCGCTCCGGCCAGGCGCGCAATCCGCGCGACGCGGTAACAATCGATCGCCGATACTTCTCCTGCGGCGGGCGCGGTGACTTCGTGGACCAGGCGGCCGATGTCGATCGATTGCGGCGCCGGTCCCTGAGCGGCAATGATCCGGTTCATGGCCGCAAGCGCTTCGCCGTTCTCCAAGAGTTTGCGCGCGGCAACAATTCCGTCGCCGCCGCGCAGCGCCGGATCGAATTCGAGCACGCGGCCGGCGAGGGTCAATGCCCGTTCGCGAAGGTCCGGCGGCGCACCTTCTTCGTTGCGCAATACCGCCATGACATCGCGCGCTTCGAGCGCGGGTCCGATGCCCCGGCCGACCGGCTGGCTGCCGTCGGTGACGATGATATCGATGACGAGGCCGAGCGACGTGCCGATGTATTCGAACAATTTTCGCAGTCGCGCGGCCTGGCTTTCCGAACGCACTTTTGCCGACGGCCCCACCGGCATGTCGATCAAAAGGTGGGTCGATCCCGCCGACAGTTTTTTCGACAGGATCGAGGCGACCATCTGTTCAGGGGTATCGATGCCGAGGGGGCGTTCGACGGTAATCATGATGTCGTCTGCCGGCGACAGGTTGACGCGGCCGCCCCACACCAGGCAGCCGTTGGTTTCTCCCACCACCTGCTTCATGCGGTCGATGTCGACATCGACGTTCGCCAGCACTTCCATTGTATCGGCGGTTCCGGCTGGGGAGGTGATGGCTCGCGAAGACGTCTTAGGGATCGGCAGTCCGTGCGCCGCCACAATCGGCACGACGATCATCGAGGTACGATTTCCGGGAATGCCGCCGATGCAATGCTTATCCATCACTTGCGGCGCATCCCATGTGAGGGTTGTTCCGACACCCGCCATGGCGCGCGTCAGGCTGAGAACCTCGTCGGTGGTCATGAATGCCGCGCAAGCCACCAGGAACGCGGAAATTTCCATTTTCGAGTATCGATGCGATGCAATATCTGCGACGATTTCGCCGATTTCACCCGCATCGAGCGCGGCACCGCTGATCTTGCGCCGGACGGAATCGAGGCTCTTCGGTGGTGGCGCCAACTGCAAGGTGACCGGTGTTCCTTCCGGCAAACCCAATGTCGCGAACGCGCCGCTCGTCAGCCCCAGGCAATCGTCGCCCATCATGCCGTTCGACTCGACGATATTGAGCGTGCACATGATTTCGCGGCCGCCGCCGGAGATTCTGACGCGATAGAGCGAATGAAATGATTCCGGACTGTAGTCGGGGCACCGGGCGCTCAGGAACGCGATGTTTTCGCCCGAGGTCTCGATTCCGATACGTTTCAGGTGAAGTGTCATACGCTTGGCAAGGTCAAATTCGCGCGCCGTTCATGGGCTTAGTCGTTGCATGTCGGGTCGATTCGCTTCAACTTAACACACCCGGATTCAAGGATCGCCCGTGACGAAAAAAACCATAGCCGTTCTGACCAGCGGTGGCGACTGCGCTGGTTTGAACGCCGTGATCCGCGCCGTGACCGATCATGCCGCGGGCACCAAACACTGGTCCGTGATCGGGATCAAAAACGGACATCTCGGCCTACTAGAAAAACCCCGCCAAATCGTCCGCCTGACCGTCGACAGCGTGCGTGGCGATTTAATGCGGGCCGGCGGAACCATGTTGGGGACGACGACGCGCGGCGACCCGTTCGAATTTCCGGGGGCCGATGGATCGGTTACCGACAGATCCGGCGAAGTGGTCAACGCCCTGAAAAGCGTCGGTGTCGACGGCGTGGTGGTCATCGGCGGCGACGGCAGCATGCGGTTGTTTCACCGATTGCTGACGCCTGCCGGTATTCCATGGGTCGGCGTGCCCAAAACCATCGACAATGACGTGCCGGGCACCGATTTCGCGGTCGGATTTTTCTCGGCTGTCGACATCGTCAGCGATTCGCTCGATCGCTTGGCCTCGACTGCGGCCAGCCACAAACGGATCATGGTGCTCGAGGTCATGGGGCGCGATTCCGGTTATATCGCCATGTTCGGCGGTATCGCCGGCGGTGCCGACGCGATTCTGATTCCGGAAATCGAATACGACATCGACAAGCTTGCGGCGCATATCAACAAAATCACCCATGCACGGCCCAGCCCCGTGCTGATCGTCGTCGCCGAAGGCGCGCACCGTCCGCCCGGCGACCGCCGCACCGGCGGCGATGTCGGTCAATCAATCGCCTTTCATCTTCAGAAGCGCACCAATATCGAGGCGCGTTGTACCGTCCTTGGCCATCTCCAGCGCGGCGGCTCGCCGATCGCCTTCGACCGTTTGATCGCGTCGTCGTTTGGCGTGCACGCCGTCGATTTGTTGGCGCAAAATATTTCGGGGCGTTTGGTCGCGTGGCAGCGCGGCATCGTGACGGATGTGCGCATCGAGGAGGCGGTGACCGGTCCGCGCCTCGTGCCGATCAATGGCGAAACCGTCAAGACGGCGCGCGGCCTCGGGATTTATATCGGCGAGTTGACCGGTTAAGGGCCGGGTCTAGCACCTTCGCGGGCCAATCGTGCTAATGTCGCAGGGGCGCCGTCACGGCGCCCCGTTTGCGTTCTGGTAGAGAGGGGAGTGTGATCGATGGCAGCGTACGTGTGGATCGGTCTTGGCAGTGCACTGGGCGGCATGGCGCGCCACGCAGTCGGTGCCTGGTCGTTGGCGCTGTTCGGCGCCGCGTTCCCGTGGGGCACTCTGGTCGTCAATATCGCCGGTTCGGCGATTATCGGCGCGGTCGCGGCGCTGGCGTCATCGGGCGAGGGGCCCGCGCCGCTGGGCGAAACCGCGCGGTTATTCCTCGCGGTCGGTGTTTGTGGCGGATTCACCACCTTTTCGGCTTTTAGCTTGCAAACCCTCAATCTGATCGAAGCCGGCTCGTTTGTTGCCGCGCTGACGAACGTCGGCACTTCGGTGATCGCGTGTCTGGCGGCGGTGTGGGTTGGATATCACGCCGTGCAAACTCTGACCTGAATCGGGCGCGGGTGTTCAGGGCTTTAAACTGATCGTGTGATACTGGATCGTATCGGCCCAGGTTTCCCAGTGGCCGACACGCGGGCCGATCGCATCGAGCCCGAGAACCGGGAACAACAGCAAGCTTTCGGCCGTGTCGTGGTAAGCCCTGACGGCTTGGCGTGTAAGTTCGACGCGCTCTTCCAACGTCGCCGCCGTACCGGCCGCGTCGATAACATCCTGAATGGCGCGGTCGCAAAATCGAGGCGCCGACCAGTCGCATCCATGGGTTCCCGATGGTCCAAACATCGTCCGCAATGCATCGTAGGCGTAAAGATTGTAGTCGGCTGGCAGCGCTTCACCCTCGGCGCCGCCTTGGACGTAATATTTGCTGAACTGCGCAAATGGAATGACGTGAATTCTCATGTTGATGCCGACTTTGGCCAAGTCGGACGCGATTGATTGGAAAACCGAACTGTCGGCCGATGTCGCACCGCCGGGCATCTCGAACGTGAAGGTGAAACCTTTTTCGTATCCGGCTTCCTTCAACAGTGCGCGCGCTTTGTCGGGATCGTAGGGGTAGGGCTTGATATCCGGGTCGTACCCCAAGGCCCCCGGGATCGCACCTTGGCTGGCAGGCTCGACCAAGCCCGCGAGCAACATCTCGGTGATGGCCTTGCGGTTGACGCCGTAATTGACGGCTTGGCGGACCCGTTCGTCGGCAAACGGCGATCCCTTTTTCAGCGTATTGAAAACGATCGACAACAAACGCGCGGGCGTGCGCTCCGCCATGCGCAAGCCCGCGGCCTCAAGCGCGGGGATTTGCACCGGATCGACGGCAATCGCGACGTCGATCTCGCCGGCGATCGCGGCCTGCACGCGCGCAATGGCTTCGGGCAACGCCCGTAATTCAAGATGCCCCACCTTGGGTGGCCGCCATGACGTCTGATTCGCGGAGAGTTCGATCTTATCGGGTTCCCACGCGTCCACTACGAACGGCCCGCTCCCGATCGGTTGGCTCGTGAGGCCCTCGATGCCGACGCGCTCCAGGTACTTCGGCGGCACGTAAAACACGACATAGATGTTGCGCGGCAAGGCCGCGTTAGGTTTTGCCGTCGTCATCAGGAGTGTGTAGTCGTCCTCGACGATGACGTCGGCCAGTTCGCGCGGTTCGTTCGCTCCGAACAAGCCCACGCCCTGCGGGCCGCGCAGGGTTTCGAGAACCGACTTCGCGGCGTGCGCATTCCACGGTTCGCCGTTCGAGAACACGACGCCCTGCCGCAGATTGAAAGCCCACGTCAGCACATCGCGGCGTTCCCAGCCGACGGCCAGCATCGGCTGAAGGACGCCATCGTTGTCGAAACCCGCCAGCCGGTCGTAAATCGCCGGCATGACAAAATTGGATGTCGTGCCGACGACGCCGTAGGGATTGCCCAACTGCGGCGGCATTGCCGTCAATCCGATGCGGAAAGCTTCGTCGGCGCGTGCGGCGGGCACGAGCAGGCCGAAAGCAAGCGCCATAACGGCAACTATTCTGTGCATGAAGCCAGCGTAATTCACCGCGGGCACCGCTTTACAGCGAAATAGTTGCGGGCCTCGCGGTACGGCCAAATCGTCGGCATGTTTCTCTT
>JAGREB010000503.1 GCA_020446775.1 Paracoccaceae bacterium | reverse complement strand
GGCGCATGAAGAATATCCATACGCCCACGATCAACAGCATGGGGAACCAAGAGATTAGGACGCTCCAAATCGAGAACTCGTTGCTGTTCTGCGGCGCGGCTTTAACCACCACGCCGTTCGACAACAGGTCTGGAACCAAGCTTGGATCATCCGGCGCATAGGTCCGAAACTCGCTGCCCGACTTGAGCTGGCCGAGAATGTTGCTGCCTTGGATGGTGACTTCTTGGACTTCGTTGCGTTCGACGGAAGCACGGAATTCCGAGAACGCGAGTTCGCGCGCGTTATTGCGCGGCGAAGCGCCTTGGAACAGGTTGAACAAGGCCACCACGCACACCAGGATGATGACCCACAGCATCAAATTACGGCTGATATTCAAAGCAATACCCTTTCGGCAAAAACCTTGTTCGCTTCAGCGCTGGTACGAACAAGACCGGAACAGAGATCAATTCCTGAGATAGTGCGCCAAAGGGCGCTCGCAAGCAAAGCGTTTCCACAGGTTAAAAGCCTGAATAATCGGCGATATCCATATGATTTCACGATGTTTCCGGCACGGTTTCATACTCTGCGAGCGGTTCGCGTTTGCGCCCGATCCATTCCACGCCGAATTCCAACCCCTGTCGCGTGAGATCGGACCGTGTAAAGCCCGCATGTGGAATTGCTGCAATGCCTGCAGCATCGCGCACGACCGGTAATGTCTGACGGACCGCCGCCGGCAATGTGCTTAAATCCTGAGCCAATTGATCCCGCTTGAGCGCGATCCAGATGTCATTGGTCAACGGCTCGACCGAAAATCGCGCGGGTAGATCGGACTCTGAAAAACCGGAGCAAACGACCCTGAAACGGCCGTCCCAATTCGCTTTGCCTTGATGCGAAAAAGTCGCAGATGCCGTTAGCCTCCCCGCTTCGCGGAAGATCGTCATCGCGCCACCGGCCCGGCTCATCACGCAACCGTGAAGCGTGCGCGTACAGGTTTCCGCGCTGCTCAAGGCGTCCAGAGCCGCAGCCAGCGCCTCAAAACGCGGCCCGTACTCGGCCCCGGCGGCAGCCGTGAGGATGTCCGCCAACACTCTCAATGCCACTTCCCGCGGCGCGCTTTTGAGGCGGTTCGCGTCAAGCGTCGCGACACCGAAGGCGTTCCAAATACACGCCGCGCGGTGCAGCGCTTCGACGTGTACGCCGATCGCATCTTGCGCGCGGCCCATGTGGGCGATGGTCGCCAGCAACCGTTCGCGGCTTAGCCCTTCGGCAGTCAACAGGGCTTGGGCCTGGCGAAAGCGGGTCCGCGTGTTGCGCGGATCGGCGTTGCTCGAATCCTCGATCCATCGTTGCTTGCGCGCACGGCAGGTCGCAACCAATCGCGCCTTGGCGAAATCAAGCAGCGGCCGAACCAAAGCGATTCCGTTACGGCGCGACACGGGCCGCATGGCCGCGAGCCCGTTCAATCCGCTGCCGCGCGCCAAGCGCATCCAAAACGTTTCGATCTGATCGTCGGCATGATGCGCAAGCAGGAGGTAATCAATCCCCTCTTCTACGCACCATTCGGTCAGCATGCGATATCGGGCAACGCGTGCCGCCGTCTCTAAACTTGCCGGCGAATCTGCTGCATCCGTTCCTTCGTGCCATGTCAGGCAACGATGTCGGATACCGAGCGCCGCCATCCAGTCTGCCACTAGCTGGGCTTCGGCAGTCGATTCAGGCCGCAATTTATGATCGACCGTCGCTGTTACCATGTGTCGGCCGGATGCCTGGCACCAGTCGGCAGTCAACAACGCCAATGCCATGCTGTCGGCGCCGCCCGACACCGCGACGGCGATCGCGCGTGCAGAATCGGGAATGTATTGGGCGAGCGTGCGATCGAACGATTCCGGATCGATCGGCCGGTCTTCGGGAGCGGCAGTGTTCTCGGAATTGGACGGCTTCATGTCCCCGTCTTCGCTAAGAACACTTCAGTTTCTGGCGCTCCTGTTGGGCGTTGCGCCGGATCTGGTCGTTCACGTCCGGGTATTCCCGCGTCAGGCGCGAGAGCGCGGTGCAGGCTTCCTTGCTTTGCCCCAGATTGGCTAGCGCCATGCCGAGTTTGAGCAGATTGTCGGGACCTTTATTGCTTTTCGGATAGTTCTGGTACCCGTTCATGAATTCGATCACCGATCTCTGGTAATCGCCGCGCACGTAATAGGTCTCGCCCAG
>JAGREB010000502.1 GCA_020446775.1 Paracoccaceae bacterium | reverse complement strand
TGTTCTTCGATTGCGTCAGGATGGTAGCACGACCGCAAGAGATCGGCATCGGCGCGATCGACGCCGCGGCCATATCGCATCAACACATCGCGAATTTCCTCCTTATCGAGCAGAGCGGCGATCCGTTCCTGTGATGTCGGCATGCTTGGTTATCCTCTGGCTCTAGGGGGACGAAAATGGCGGCGCGAGGTGAGGGCGAAACGTCGGTGGCATCGGCGCATTGAATAGACCCGGCGGCGCGGCAACGACTTGGGGAATCGCGTTGACCACAGCGCCGGCGACGCCGTATTGCGCCGCGCGCGTCTTGACCGAAGCATCGACGGGTTCAACCAGATCCATCTTGATATCGATGCCGGGCTTTCCGCGGATGGCAATGTCCCAGTGATTGTACGATTCGAATCCGGGCAAGTCCGATCCCATGATCCAATTCACGGCATGCGTAATGACGCGCTTGCCTTGGACGATACCGTGAAATTGCCACGTCGTCGCGGCAACTGTCCCCGCCTCAATTTTCCCGGCCCGCGCATTGATGTCATGTGGGGCGAGTAGCGTCGCGTGGTCGGCTTCGATATCGTCGAGCGTCCACCCCAGCAGGTGTGCGAGGTGCGCAACGGTTTGCCGGTACATGGCGCCGAACATTTGCGCCAGCGGACCGTTCTTCAAATCCAATTTCCCGGGCGGCGACCCCATGCCCATCACGCCGAAAACGTAGTTGGCATTTGGCATCTCGATGCAGTCGTAAACTTCGCGGCATGTCACGAAATCGAGTTCGACGCACAACCCCGAGGCCACGGCAGCAATCCGCTCGGCGATAAATCCCGGATTGATGCCGGTTCCGGCCAATGTCGTTCCGCCCGCCAAACAACTCGCTTGAAGCCGCGCGGCGTGCGCGTCACCCAAAGCCGGGGGAAAAAAGTAGTTATTGATCGAGATGACGTTCTTGCCCGATTCCAATAGGCGGCAAACGTCTTCGTCGTGGGCGCTATAGGGGAGTTGAAGCAGCGGGCAATGGAGTACGACATCGGCATCGATGGCCAGGATGTCTTCTATGCGTTGCGTTGCCGTGATTCCGGTCGTCGGCCGCCGCGCGATCTCACCGGCGTCGAGACCGTTCTTTTTGGCGCTATAAACGTAAAGGCCAGCCAGCTCGAGGTCGGGGTGATCTATAACGGCGCGCAGGCAGGTCTTTCCCATCGCGCCCGTGGCCCACTGAATCACGCGATAAACCATGACCGTTCCCGCAGTAGCCGCGTACCAATAACAGGCGCAATCGCGCTTCCACCGATCGGGGCACGTTAAAGGCCGCAAATTAGTCCGTCAATGCAAGTGACTTACTTGAGGCGGATTTGCCGACAAAATTGACCGCCAAGTTGCTTATTTTGTGGCCGCATTGCCCGCTTGAAAAGTCCGTAAGTGCAAGTTTATGGTGGGGCCATCAGTTGCCGGTCGTGCGGCGTAAGCCGGCCAAGAACATGGTGAGCCTATGTCGTTGCCCGAAAAAATCAGAGACCGGTTGCGTGTACCCGCCATCGCCGCACCGATGTTCCTGGTCTCGGGGCCTGATCTCGTTATGGCCGCGTGCCGCGCCGGGATCATCGGCGCCTTTCCGGCCAACAATGCGCGCTCGATCGACATCCTCGATGAATGGTTCGGTCAGATCGGCAAGGCCTTACCGGCCGACGCACCGCCGTGGGCGGTGAACATTATGGTCCACCGCACCTACGCGCGTTTGCAGGAAGAACTCGAATTGGTCGTTAAGCACCGTGTTCCGATCGTGATCACTGCGCTGGGCAGTCCTGCTGCGGTCGTCGATGCGGTTCACAGTTACGGCGGCATCGTCTTGGCCGACGTTAATTCGGTCACCTTCGCGCGCAAGGCTGCTTCGACCGGTGTCGATGGCCTCATTCTCGTCGCCGCCGGCGCCGGTGGTCATACCGGTCAGATCGCGGGATTCGCGTTCGTTCCGGAAGTTAGGGAGTTTTTCAAAGGCATTGTCGTGTTGGGCGGCGGTATCGGCAGCGGGCAGGCTGTGCGTGCCGCGGAGCTACTTGGCGCGGACCTTGCGTACCTCGGCACGCGTTTTATCGCGAGCGCGGAAAGCATCGCCGATCCGGCCTATAAGCAGATGCTAATCGATTCAACGGCGGAAGATATCGTCCTTTCGGCGTCGCTCACCGGCGTTCCGGCAAATTGGTTGAAAGCAAGCCTGATTGCCGCCGGTTTCGATCCGACCGCCATGACCGAAAAGAAAGAAATAAATCTTGGGCGGCCCGAGGATTCGGCAAAGAAGCGCTGGCGCGACGTGTGGTCTGCCGGGCAGGGCGTGGGTGTAGTCCACGCCGTCGAGCCGGTGCAGGCGATCATTGATCGCCTTCATACGGAATACCAATCGGTCTTAAAATAAGCGCAACCCGCGTCAGTCGGGCGATTTGAGCGTGCGAAACCGTCCGGCCGTCACGGTTTCAATCGTCAACGGTTGTTTGCATTCTCCGCAGACCACGGTCGCGCCGAGTTTGTGTCCGCAAGGTTTGTGGAACACGTGAACCGGCGCGCCTTGCGGTCCGGCGAGCCAGCGGTCGCCCCAGAACATGAGGCTGAGGGAATGCGGATAGGTATCGATGCCCTTCTTGGTCAGCCAATATTCGTACCGCGGCGGTACTAGTTCATACAGTCGGCGTTCGAGAATGCCGCTGGCTTCCAGCGATCTCAGCCGGTCGGTCAGAATATTCGTCGCGATCCCGAGATACGATTGAATGTCGTCGAAGCGGTGAATGCCGAAGTATTGCGTGGCAATTACCGAAGCAGTCCAGCGGTCGCCGGTAAAATCCACGACGTCCGCCGACCATTCCTGTTCCTGAGAATATCGTACCCGATGCATGCGTTGCAGCGGCACACGCTCCGAACCGGCGCCCGGCCCCGATTCATAAGTACAATTATGCAGCGAAACCGATTCGTTGCATTTGGTGCAACTCATCTGCGGTATCATCGGCTTGCCGCAGGACGTATGGATCAAGGCCGTCGGCATGTTGCGGTTGGTCATGCCCCACTTCACACCCCAACCCCAGGCCAAGAGAACCGAACCGAATAAGTCTCGGCCGCGCTCAGTCAGGAAATATTCCTGGCGCGCCATGCCGTCGCGTTGCGGGCGCTGCTCGAGAATTTTGTTTTTCACGAGGGCGCGCAAACGATTGGCCAGCGTGCTGCGCGCCATGCCGCTTTTGGCGTGGAAATCTTTGAATTGCGAGATCCCGAGAAACGCTTCCTGCACGATGAGCAAGCTCCAGCGGTCGCCCAACGCGTTCAGGGCGCGGTAGACCGAGTTCTTGGGAAGTCGCTTGGATTGCGGCATCGAATTCTACACAGACAACACTAGATCGGCGGACGACGAACACCCTCGTCCCAACAGGCCATAACTAGCCGATTTTGGCGCGCGCCAACAGTTTTCAATAGGGTTATGCAATATGGCCGCGGGCGTGGCCGGCGCCGACAACGCTGCGCCGGATAGGGCGACAATTCGGGGCTTTTACAGTTTGTCCCGCTTTACGCGAATACCGGCGGCGTCGCGGTCCCAGGTCCCCGGGCCAATACCCTGGGCGCGCAATTCGGTCTTTTGAATTTTGTTTGTGGTTGTCTTTGGGAGTTCCTGTTCGACGCGAACGTACCGGGGAACCATGAAGTGCGCCATGCGATCGGTCAGGAACGCGATCAGCGCGGCAGGATCAATCGATTGTCCCGCACGGGGTGCGACGGCGATCATGACGTCTTCTTCGCCGTCGGGATTGGTCACACCGTAGGCGGCGACTTCGCGTACGGCGGGGTAGGCGGCGACATCGACCTCGACTTCGATGGAGGAAATATTCTCGCCGCGCCGGCGAATGGCGTCTTTCTTGCGGTCGACAAAGAAGAAGTTGCCGCGTTCATCCTGCCGCATCAGGTCGCCGCTGTGAAACCAGCCATTGCGCCACGCTGTCGCGGTCGCCTCCGGGTTTCCCAAGTACCCGCTGAACAGGTCCCATGGCCGGTCGCTTCGCACGACCAGTTCGCCGATCTTGCCGCACGGAACTTCGATATCGTGATCGTCGACCAGCCGGCATTGCACGCCCGAACGCGGCCGGCCGCAACTGCTGGCTGTGCGCTCGTTGACGTCGGTGATCAAAGGACACGACAGTTCGGTCATGTTGAAACCGGACAGATAATCGAAATCGAAGCGCTGGCTTAAAGCCGTAGTTTGATCGTTGATCGGCGCCAGTGTGCAAATCCGCAAGGGATTGTCGCGATCGGACTCGTGGGGTTCGGTTTTGGCGAGGAACGTCGTCATCGCGCCGATCAATCCGCTGATCGTCGTCGCGTTATGCTCGCGAATTTGCGACCAGAAGTTTTGCGTGCTGAACCCGTCGTACAGGGCTACAGACGCGCCCGCCGATACAGCGGCCATCATGCTCGACGTGCCGCCGACATGGTACATCGGGAGATTGATCAGCATGCAGTCGTCTGGCCGCGTATAACCGTAGGTGATTTGGCCCGTAGTCCAAAGATGCAAGTAAGCCGCCAAGACACCTTTCGACGCCCCGGTCGTCCCAGACGTGAAGATGACCATTTGAGTATCCCACAATTGTGGGGCTTCGAACGTGTCGACAACTTCCCCGTCGAGCGCTGAAATCGGCTCCGTTTTCAGGTCCAGAACCGGAGCATCGACCGATGGCGCGTCGACGATGATCGATGTGAGTTCGCCGCGCGCGACATCCGCTAAACGATCCACAAGTTTGGGATGGGCGATCATCAACTTGGCCCGCGACGTCGCGACGACGTGTTCAAGAAGGCGCCGGCGATAGCTCGTGTTGATCGGGACCAGGATCGCGCCGAGATAGTTGGCCCCAAACCAAGCCCGAACCATAGCTTCCGAGTTCGGTAGCCACGCCAATACAGTATCGCCGCGGCCGATGCCGCGTGCTTTCAGGGCCGATGCCGTGCGCACGGCCATCGTCCGAGCTTCTTGCCACGTCCAGCGCGCGCCGGATTCGAATGCAATGAAATGTGCGTCCGGTTTGGCCTTCGCCCACTTGTCGATCAGACACGGAAGGACGCACGCATCGCGTGGCGGGAGGGCAGGGTCGAACCACGGCGGATGGTGCGGTGACACGGTCCGTTTCCGATACCTTTACGCCAAGCCTTGGCCGGCGTTCTCGTCGATCACAGGTCCAATTCCGACGGCCGCCTTAGCCGACGTTTCACAGCGAGAACGGCCTTTGGACCACGCTTGCAAATATGGACTGTTCTGCTCTAGTCTGCAATCGCCAATGGACGAAAGCGGTACGCCCGAGCATGTCCTGATTTAGTCGCAGCGCCCGCGGTCCATCTACAAATCGCCCGGTTGAAGAGCCCTGCCACAGTCAACAATCGAAGATGTTTTCGTTTTCGATGCGGTGCGCACGCCGCGCGCCACAGGC
>JAGREB010000501.1 GCA_020446775.1 Paracoccaceae bacterium | reverse complement strand
GGCGGCGTGCGCATCGGCACCGCCGAAATTTACCGTCAGGTCGAATCGATTCCGGACGTAATCGAATCTCTCGCCGTCGGGCAAAGCTGGGACAATGACGTGCGCGTCGTGTTGTTCGTGGTGCTCAAGCCCGGCTTATCGATCGATGAGCCGCTGACGAAAACGATCAAGGACCGCATCCGCGCCAACTGCACGCCGCGCCACGTACCTGCGCGCATCGTCCAGGTGGCCGACATCCCACGTACCAAATCCGGCAAGATCGTCGAGCTGGCGGTGCGCGAGGCGATCCACGGCCGCCCGGTCAAAAATATCGAGGCCCTTGCCAATCCGGAGGCACTGGCGCATTTCATGAACCGCGCCGAACTTCAGTCATGAAAAACTTCAAACGCCCCGGCCGGCCCACCGGCGATATGCTGCGCGGTTATTTCGGCATCGGTGTCGAACGTGTCACAAAGCCGTTCAACGTGGGAAATTTATTTCGTTCGGCCCATGCCTTCGGCGCGTCGTTTGTGTTTACGGTTGCCGCCGAATACACCCGCAAGCAGGGCCGTGCGGCGGATACGTCCAAGGCGCTCGCCAATCAGCCGTTCTATGCGTTCCCGACAATCGAGGCGATGGTGCTGCCCAAAGGTTGCGCCCTGGTCGGCATCGAATTGGTCGACGATGCGGTGATGCTGCCCAGTTTTCATCATCCACGTCAGGCCGCCTATGTTCTCGGGCCGGAACGCGGTTCGCTGAGCGATGCGATGCTGAAGCGTTGCGATCACGTCATCAAAATCCCGACCCGCTTTTCGCTCAATGTCGGCATTGCGGGCGTGGTGGTCATGTATGACCGCCTTCTCAGCATGGGCCGATTCGATGCGCGCCCGATGCGGCCCGGCGGCCCGGCACAAGCCCCACGCAAAGCCGGCGGCCGTACACTTGCCGCAATGTCGGGCTATCGCATCGAACCGCCGCTGGCCGAAGTCGAGATCGCCGAGAACGACGGCCTCGATAGAGGTCCGGCGTAATTCCAAGCGCTTAGGTCGATTTTTTTCACGCTGACTCTTGCATCGTGAGTCGTCCCGACTCACAATCCGCGGCAACCTGCCTTGTCCCCGAACGAAAGGGCCCGCACATGCGCTTTCTCACAGGCCTCGCCGTAACCGTCGTCGCGTGTTCACTCGCTGCCGCCGCCGGCGCGCAAGAAGTCAAGACGCTTGGCACTCATGGCAAGTGGGCGGCCTTCTCGTTTCAGGAAAACGGCAAACCGGTGTGTTACATCGCCTCGCAACCGTCCAAGGCCGAGGGCAATTACTCCCGGCGCGGCGATATCCTGATGCAGATCACGCACCGCCCCGCCGACAACGCCACCAACGTGGTCAGCATCGTCGCAGGCTACCCGTATAAGCCCGATAGCGATGTCGGCATCCAGGTCGGCGGCAACAAATGGAGCCTGTTCACGGTCGAGGACCGCGCCTGGGCGCGCGACATGGAAACCGACAAGGCCATCGTCAACGCGTTCATCAAGGGTAACAACGCGGTCGTGACCGGCACGTCGAGCCGCGGCACGCTGACAACCGATACCTATTCCCTGATCGGGTTCACGGCCGCCTACCGAGATATCGGTAAGGCCTGCAACGTTTCTTAAACTTCTAAATTCGCGCCGCCAACATTTGCGTAATTAATCCCGTTTCGCCATCGCCGACAGGTTGATTGTCAATGGCGACGACGGCGCGCAAACCGAGCGCATTGGTCACGAACACTTCACTGGCCCGTTTAAGATCGAGCGGCGAAAGCGTTTTTTCTTCCGCCCGCGCCAAGGCGATGACGTCGGCGCGCGCAACGCCGGGCAGCGCTCCATCGGTTATGGGTGGGGTCACCAAGCCGCCGTCGATCAGGGCGAAAATGTTGGCAATCGATGTTTCCGCGACACGGCCTTGGGTGTTGAGCAGGATCGCATCGTCGGCGTCGCGCGCCGCCGCTTCGCGCCGCGCCAGGATGTTGTCGAGATAGTTGAGCGACTTGACGCGCGACAACGGCGATTGTTCGTTGCGGCGCGTTCCGCTGGCTATGACCAGTTTGACCGGGCCGTCGAGGACCGCTAGCGGAACGGCGGTGATCATAAGCGTCGGCGTGGCGTCCTTTGGCGTCATCACGCCGCGCGGCCCGGGACCGCGCGTCAGCGTGAGCCGCACGGAAGCGTCGCTCAAATCGTTCGCGGCGGCGGTGTCGGCAATCAATCGAGACAATTGTTCATCGTCGTACTCAATCGGGATGCCGAGGATCGCCACACCTTCATGCAAGCGTGCAAGGTGCCGGTCCAGGCGGCGCACCACGCCGCCTTTTACCGCCATCGTTTCGAACAGGCCGTCGCCCAGCAGAAACCCGCGGTCGGACGGATCGATCCGCGCGTCGGCTGCTGCGATCAGTTCGCCGTTAAGGCACACCTTGGACATGTGCCGCTTCCGCCTCCCGTTATCCTGCCAAGGCGGCCAGCAACGGTCGCGCCTTGGTCAGGCTCTCTTGATACTCGTCTTCGGGCACCGAGTCCGCGACAATTCCGCCCCCGGCATGGGCGACGGCCAGGGAGCCTGATTTCTGCACGGTACGGATCAGGATCGAAGAATCGAGCGCGCCGTCGAAACCCAGCCTGAACATC
Organism: Paracoccaceae bacterium; assembly: GCA_020446775.1. Classification (GTDB taxonomy): domain Bacteria; phylum Pseudomonadota; class Alphaproteobacteria; order Rhodospirillales; family Rhodospirillaceae; genus VGEM01. The sequence continues at coordinate 366 of JAGREB010000501.1, read as the reverse complement.
GTGCCGCAATAAGGTCCGCGCGGCGCGGGTTCGAGTTCGGCGATAATCTCCATGGCTCTGATCTTGGGCGCTCCGGTGATCGATCCGCCCGGAAAGCACGCTGCCAGCGCATCGACCGCCGTTTTTCCGGGGCGAAGGGTTCCGGTGACCGCTGAAACCAAATGATGCACCGCCGTGAACGTCTCAAGCGAGCAAAGTTCGGGCACGCGCACTGTCCCCGGGACGCACTCGCGCGCGAGATCGTTGCGCATCAAATCGACAATCATCAGGTTTTCGGCGCGGTCCTTGCCGCTCGCCAGCAAGGCGTCGGCATTGCGGCGGTCCTCGCCGGGCGTCGGTCCGCGCGGGCGGGTGCCTTTGATGGGG
>JAGREB010000500.1:266-2044 GCA_020446775.1 Paracoccaceae bacterium | reverse complement strand
GCGCGACGTGCCGCAGGAAAGCCTGATGCTGACGGGCGACGAGAACATCGTCGATCTTAAATTCGTGATCCAGTGGCGTATCCGGGACGCCGGAGATTTTCTGTTCAATCTGCGCGATCCCGAAGGCACCATCAAAGTCGCGGGCGAAAGCGCGATGCGCGAAATCGTCGGCCGCAGCCCGTTGCAAGCGATCTTGGCGGATCAGCGCGAAGCCGTGGCGCAGCGGTCTGAGGAATTGCTGCAAACGATCATGGATGATTACGGTGCGGGCGTGACAATCCTCGACATTCAAATTCAAAGTTCGGACCCGCCCAAGGAAGTCATCGACGCATTCAACGACGTGCAGCGCGCCAAGCAGGATCAGGAGCGGCTGCAAAACGAAGCTAACGCGTACCGCAACGACATCGTGCCGCGTGCCAAGGGGGATGCCTCCCGGATGGTGCAGAACGCGACCGCGCAAAAAGAGCGCCTGATTCGCGAAGCCGAAGGTCAAGCGGCGCGTTTCAATGCCTTTTATGAGACATACGTCGCCAATAAGGATTTGACCGTTCGCCGCATGTATCTCGAAGCGATGCAGGAAGTGCTGTCGCGATCAGAAAAAGTCATTCTCGACCAGGACGGCAAAGGCTCGGGCGTCGTGCCGTACTTGCCGTTACCGGAACTCCAAAAACGAACCCAACAATCCAATAGCGGAGGCGGACAATGAGTTCGACCCGCGGCATTATTCTGACAGTCCTCGCCGTTATCATTCTGCTGGTGGCGTCGAGTTCGATGTACACCGTTCGGCAGACGCAGCAGGCGATCGTCTTGCAGCTGGGGAGTCCGCGTGAATCCGTGAACGAACCCGGTTTGCACTTCAAGCTGCCGTTTATCCAAAACATCGAGTATTTCGACAGACGGATTCTCGATCTCGATCCGCCAGGCCTTGAAATGGTGCTGGTCGATCAGCGGCGCATCAACGTCGATTCATTCCTTCGATACCGGATTGTCGATGCGCTGAAGTTCCGTCAGACGGTGACGTTCGAATCTTCTTTCCGCGACCGGTTCGGAAACATCCTCAACGGCGCCGTGCGCGACCGCGTCGGCCGCGCCGATCTCGGCGACCTGTTGGCCGAAAGCCGCGCCAACATCATGCGCGACATCACCGATGCCGTGCGGCGGCGCGCGTCCGAATTCGGAATCGAAGTCGTCGAGGTGCGCATCGGCCGGACCGAACTAACCGATCAGGTCTTGCAATCGACCTACAACCGCATGCGCTCGGACCGTATCGCCGAAGCCGCCGATTATCGCGGCCGGGGCCAGGAAGCCAAGACCCGCACCGAAGCGGAAGCGGACGCGGAACGTACGGTAATTATCGCCGACGCCGAGAAGCAGGCGCAAACCCTGGTCGGTGAGGGCGAGGCGAAAAGCCGTGACATACTGAACGCCGCGCACGGACGCGATCCGGAGTTTTACGCATTCTTCCGGGCGATGGAGGCCTATCGGGTGTCGTTGAAAGACGGCACGACGATGGTTCTGACGCCCGACTCCGAGTTCTTCCGCTATTTCGATAAATTGCCCGGCCAAAAGAATTAGCACGCACCGCGCTGAGGTGGCTTGATTCGGGGCGGCGGTACGAATCCGCAAGATGAGGTTATGCTGATCGTGTTGCGTACAACGAAATTCGCCGCGCTCGCATCGGCGGTGTTGTTATCCACGGCGGCGTTGGCGCAAGAATCGCGCCAGCCTTTGACCCAGCTTTTCAGTTTCGCGGACTTAGCGGAGAATTTGATCCCGGC
>JAGREB010000500.1:0-253 GCA_020446775.1 Paracoccaceae bacterium | reverse complement strand
TATCGACCACCCAGATGGTCGATCTGCGCGCCAACCGGCGGGAATTCGACCCGGATGATTCGTTTGAAGAATGGTTCCGCGAGTTTCAACCCGATGGTGCTGAATCGAACCGTCCCCGCCGCCGCGAGGCGAGTTCGCTCGGATCGGGTTTTATTATCGATAAATCGGGATATGTCGTAACCAACAACCACGTCGTCGACGGGGCCGATCAGATTTCCGTGATCCTGAGCGACGACACGGTTCTCGAGGCAAA
>JAGREB010000499.1 GCA_020446775.1 Paracoccaceae bacterium | reverse complement strand
GGGTGTGAAGCGCTACGGCGGCGAGTTGGTTATTCCCGGCAACATCATTATTCGTCAGAACGGCACCAAGTTCCGGCCGGGGAATAACGTCGGTTTGGGCCGTGACTACACCATCTTCGCGCTGGTCGACGGCAAAGTCAGCTTCCGCACCTCGACCAAGGGGCGCGTGCTGGTGTCGGTTGACCCGATGCCGAGCGCGGCATAACGACCGGCGGGTTTGGACGCCGGCGGCTCACGCTGGCGGTCCCGTGAGATCGAAAAAAGGAGACGGATCGCCGTCTCCTTTTTTATTGGGTGCGGCCATGTTTGCCCTGTCGATCAAAACCAAGCGTCTTGTTTTGCGGCCCTTCACGCCGGCCGATGCGCCGCGCGTGCGCGAGCTTGCCGATGAATGGGATATCGCGCGGATGACGGCGAGCATTCCCCACCCGTATCCCGAGGGGTTGGCCGAGAAATGGATTGCCGCGCACGACGGTGTGCGCACCGCAGGCAAAGGTTATCCCTTCGCGATCACTTTGGATGGAACATTGATCGGCTCGGTCGGCGCGGACCGCAACGGCACCGGAGCGCTTGAACTCGGCTATTGGCTGGGCAAGCCTTATTGGGGCCGGGGTATCGTCACTGAAGCCGCCGCCGCTGTGCTCGATTTCTGTTTTGGGTGGCTGGCGGTGGATCGAGTGTATGCCGGACACCTTGCCGAGAATGTCGCATCGTCGCGGGTCTTGCAGAAACTTGGATTTGCCGGCGACGGTTGCCAGGAGCGGAAGAGCCTCGCCCTCGATAAGAAAGTATCTTGCCAGATGGTCGTCTTAACCAAAGATGCTTGGCTTAAAGACACGGCCGCAGCGAAGCGGGTATAGATAAACGCCATGAAGTTCCTCGATCAGGCCAAGATCTATCTGCGCTCCGGCGACGGCGGCAACGGCTGCGTCGGCTTCCGGCGCGAGAAGTACGTCGAGTTCGGCGGGCCCGATGGCGGCGACGGCGGGCGCGGCGGCAACGTCGTGGTCGAGGCGGTGCGTAACCTCAACACCCTGATCGACTTCCGCTACCACCAGCACTTCAAGGCCGAGCGAGGCACCGACGGCTCCGGACGCAACATGGCCGGGCGCAACGGCAAGGACCTGATCGTCAAAGTGCCGGTCGGCACCGAAATCATCGCCGAAGACCAGGAAACCGTGCTCGCCGACATGAACGAGGACGGCCAGCAAATTGTGTTACTCGAAGGCGGCAACGGCGGCTTCGGCAATGCCCACTTCAAGGGCCCGACCAACCGCGCGCCCGACTACGCCAGGCCCGGCCTGCCCGGTCAGGAAATGTGGGTGTGGCTGCGCCTGAAACTGATCGCCGACGTCGGCTTGGTTGGCTTACCGAACGCGGGCAAGTCGACGTTCCTCAGTATCGTGACGCGCGCGCGTCCCAAGATCGGCGATTATCCGTTCACGACGCTTCATCCCAACTTGGGTGTGGCCTCGGTAGGTGATTTCGAATTCATCGTCGCCGACATTCCCGGCCTGATCG
>JAGREB010000498.1 GCA_020446775.1 Paracoccaceae bacterium | reverse complement strand
CGGCCCCGGAGCGATCCGGGGCCGTTTTTGTTATCGTCGGCCTACTCCGCTTTTCGCCCCCGGCCTTCGCCGCCGATAGCCGTTGATTTGCGCTTCCGCCCCGGTGATCAGATCGAGTAAATCCGACGTGATGTCGTCTTGGCGCGCGCTCCGCGCCAATTGACGCAATTCCGACAACTTGCGCATCACGTTGTCGTGCGCCGAGCTCATGACGGCAAACCGCGAGTCGTTTTCGCTTGCGATCGCTTCTACCGCCGCTTCCGTCAACAAGGCAAAGACGTATTCCGAGGCAAGGCCTTCGACGAGGCGTCCCGGAGCGATATTGAACATCGGCTCCGGCTTCCGCTTGTCCGTTTTCGATGCCAGCGCAGCGACATCCAGAGGCAACAAAGGGACGCGCTCGATGGTCCCATGACCGTCGCGACGATAGCGGTGATAAACCAAATCGACGGCCGTGAACTCGTGCGCTGCGATCCGGCGATAAAGTTCGTCGCCAAGGGCATCGACGGAATCGGGAGCGCCGACAACCCGCGTTGCCGCAGACTGGCTCCATTGAGGGGGCCTACCATGCTCGGACAATTGCGCGGCGCCCCGGGTGCCGATCGCAAATACATGGTCGTTGTTGTGGGCAATGCGTCCGATGTGTTCGATCAATCTTTCGTTATATCCGCCGACGAAACCATGCTCGGACATGAACACAATAAAGGCGCGTCCACGCGAATCTTCGCTGGTCTCGCTCCCGCCGGCCAATAACGGCACCATCGCGCCAATCGCGTCGGCCATGTCTTGCGCATAGTTGCGGATACCGGACAACGCGCTTTGCGCTTCCTGCATTCGCATGCCCGCCAACGAGCGCATCGCCGTAATGATGTTCAGCAACTCCGCGACATTGGAGATATGCGTCTCGATATCCGTCAACTTGCTCACGGCGATGCTTCCTTGCCGGCGGCAAACTGTCCGGCCAGCTCCGTCAAACCTTTCTTGAGTCGCGCGCGGTCGTCCGCCGACAATTCCGGCGCCGATTCCGTCAATGCAGCGATGTCGGGCAACCGATCGGGCAGCCATGTTTTCAGAGCATCGCGAAACGCCGACACGCGTTCGAGCGGCACCGGATCCAAGATGCGATCGCTCAAAGCCGCGAGTAAGGCGATTTCCTCGCCCAGGGAGAGCGGCCCGTATTGCGGTTGCGACAAAACAGCGCGAATTCGCCGGCCGTGTTCGATTGTGCGTTTCGTGCGTTCGTCGACCATCGTTCCGAATCGCGTGAACACCTCCAACTCGAGAAACTGCGCGTATTCGAGACGGAGGCTGTCGGCAAACGCCTTGAGCGCGGGGGCTTGGGCCTTGCCACCGACTCGCGAGACGCTTTTGCCGACCTCGATTGCAGGTTTTTGATCTTCGTTGAAAAGACGCGGATCGAGATAAATCTGACCGTCGGTAATCGAAATCAGATTGGTCGGGATATAGGCGCTGATATTGCCGGCCTGGGTTTCGGCGATCGGCAGTGCGGTGAGCGACCCTCCGCCGCGTTCGGGCGATAGCTTTGCGGCGCGTTCCAATAGCCGGGAGTGAATATAGAAAATGTCGCCGGGATAGGCCTCGCGGCTCGGTGGCCGGCGCAGCAAGAGCGAAATTTGCCGGTACGCCGCGGCATGTTTGGTCAGATCGTCGATCACGACGAGCGTATCGTGGCCGCGGTCCATGAAATATTCGGCCATCGTAAAAGCGGCATACGGCGTCAGCCATTGGAGGCCGGGCGCCGCGCCGGCCTCGCCGACGACGAAGATGCAGCGTTCCGGCGCGCCATACGTGTGGATCGCGTCGACCACCTGCGCAATCGCCGACGCCTTTTGGCCGATGGCGGCGTAAACGCAGATAACGTCGGTATTGCGTTGATTGATCATGGCATCGACCGCAATCGCGGTCTTCCCGGTTGCCCGGTCACCGATGATCAGTTCGCGCTGACCCCGGCCGA
>JAGREB010000497.1 GCA_020446775.1 Paracoccaceae bacterium | reverse complement strand
TATTGCTGGCCGCGTGCGCGTCCACCTTCAATCTCGCACAGCAAGAACAAACCTGTGGCGAGCAAACCGAAACCTTTCGGGCGTTCGGCGATTGCATGAAAACCGCCGTGGCGGGCTCGTCGAAATCGGTCAAGCCGGGTTCGCGCCAGGAACGCTTCATGCGCATGGTCGATGTCGCCGTGTCGCGCTACGAAGCCGGTGTGGTCGACCTCGATGCGGCCATGCGCGAGTACGTCGATGGCCGGGCCGAATTGCAAGCCGAGGAGCAAAAAGCCAACGACGACATGACGTCGGCCATCATGTCGCGGCTGCTGACGGGTGGTGTTTCGGACGATCCAAGTCAGGAGTCCGTACACGCGGTCGCTGCTGCGATGTTGACGGGCGAAACCGGTACCTACGGTAGTCCCGGTAGCCTTGGCACACGGGTAACCGCCAATAACGGATCGCTCCGGGCAAGCCAACCGGGTGAATTGCCGATCACGGCGCGAAGATTCGGGAATAGCTATACAATCGATACATCGGATGGACCGATCGGCCTGCACATGTTCGGCGGTTCCGTCACCATCGACTACCCCAATGGTACGTCAGAGCAATGCCGCTTTATAGGGTCATTCCTCGACTGCGACTAGCCACCACCCTACGGACTCATGATCCGGCGGCGTCTATGCACCGCCCCTCCGGCGCGTAGACTGGGCGTCCTTTTGATGTCCACTTTTTCGGAGATCGACATGCGCCGTTACCTGCTTGCCGCCGTTGCCTTGACCACCTTCGTTGCCGCATCCGCATCCGCCGCGGAAATCGAGAACAAAGCGACCGTTGTGTGCGAGGGCAACGAGAAGAATCGCGATACCTATCTGCAAATGTGGAAAATCCTATTCATGGATCGCGACGGTGCCCGTGCCGGTGAGTTCTACGCACCGCAAGTCATCTCGCACAACAGCGATGCGGGCGGGCCGGGTTCGACCGTCACACCGGCCGACATGGCGAAAATGTGGGCAGCGTCCAAGAAATTCAATCCCGAGCGGGTACTCGAAGATGAACTGATTCTGTGCGCTGGCGACTACGTTGTGGTGCGCACCACGATCAAATCGGCCGACAATGCCGGTATAGGCGGTTATCCGCCGACGGGAAAACCCTACACCGCCACCGCGACCGACATCTATCGGTTCAATAACGGCAAAGTGGTCGAGCGCTGGGGGAATTCCGATTTGGTCAGCATCTTCCGGCAAGCCGGTTATACGTTCGTGCCGAAAGAACTCGCGCCGCCGCCACCATCGAAACCGATGGAGTGAGGCTCACAGCGCTGCGGCGATCTGGCGCCGCAGTGCGCGATCGCGTTTCAAGTGCCACTCGCGGCTCATGGCCGCGCCGCGGGTGGCAAATTTCTCGGCATACAGCATGACCCAGACGCGCCCGCGCGTGCTGCGCGCCCCTGTGCCGGCATTGTGCTTGGCGAGCCGCGCGGCAAGGTCGGTGGTCCAGCCGACATAGGTCCGCACGCCGCCGGGCCCGTCGCTCGCAAGCATGTAGACGAAGCAATCCATTCGCGAGTGATAGCGCGCGGCTAAGGTTACGTCACCTGCGGCGGTTCACGCTGCGGCCCGCGGGAAGGGAGGAGTTTCGCCGATCCGACCATCGATCACCGTGATATGGCGGTGGCAGCGTGCCGCAATGTCAGGATCGTGAGTGGAGATCAGGAAGGTGGTGCCGCTTTCGGCATTGATTTCGGCGAGAAGCTCCATCACCTGTTCGGCGCTTTCGCGGTCGAGGTTTCCGGTCGGTTCGTCGGCCAACACCAGCGCCGGACGGTTCATTAAGGCGCGGGCCACCGCCACGCGCTGTTTCTGACCGCCGGAAAGCTTCGTCGCCTTGAAATGCATGCGTGCGCCGAGGCCGACCCGCGCCAGCAACATGGCGGCGCGTTCCTCGATGGCGTCGGTTTCTCCGCCGTCGGTTGCCGCGGCCGGGAACATCACGTTCTCGATGGCGGTGAAATCGGGCAGCAGGTGGTGGTATTGGAAGACGAAACCGATATTGCGATTGCGGAATGCGGTCAGCATAACCTCGGCGGCGCCCGTGAGGTCGATCCCGCGCATGGTGAACCGGCCCGATGTCGGGCGCAGCAATGTGCCTAAGACCGACAGCAACGTGCTTTTTCCGCTGCCGCTGGGCCCCAACAGCGACACGAGTTCTCCACGAAACAGATCGAAACTTATGCCTTTCAGCACCTCGGTTTCGACCTCGCCCTGGACGTAGGTTTTGAAGATGTCGCGCACCGACAGCAACGGGGTCCCGGCGTCGTTCGATGGCGGGATAAGGCTGTTCATAAGTTAATCGCCTCGACCGGATCGACCTTGGCTGCCGCGCGTGCGGGCAGAATGGCCGCAATGGCGCTCGCGATCGTGGCAAGCGCGATTCCCGCCAGATAATTCCCTTGTGCCGGGTCGACCGGGATGATGGGTGTGCCGTCGGGCCGGCGCGCCACATCGGCGAGCAGCGCGCAGAAACCGTAGGCTGCCGGTGCGCCGACCAGCGCGCCCATGATGCCGACCAACACGCCTTGCAAGACGAAAACCTTGGTGACAAAACCTTTCGTGACGCCCATTGAGCGCATGATGCCGATCTCGGGCTTGCGGCGGACCGAGGTCAAAAGCAGCGCGGAGGCCACGCCGATGACGATGGTGACGATGGCGAAGAACTTGATCAGTCCGCCGGTCGAATTCTGCCCCTGGATGGCGTCGAACAGACGCTTGTTTTTTTCCGGCCACGCCGTGGCCTTGAGGCCTGTCGCGCCCGCGAACGCTTGTGCGGCCGACGCGGCGGAATCGAGGTCCTTGAGCTTGACTTCGATGCGCGAGATTCCGTGGTCGAGATCGAGCAAGGCTTTGGCCGATTTGAAATTCATATAGGCGACACGCTCGTCAAGCGATTCGATGCCGATCGAAAAAATGCCGCGGACCTTCACGGTGCGTTCGCGGCCGCGGTCGGAACGAATCACAACCGGCTGACCCACCTCCACCGACAGGTTATGTGCGAGGCGTGCGCCGATCAGCACGCCGTCAAGATCGAGATTGGCCGTTCCGGCAACGATCGCCGGCGCGATAGCCGCCACTTCGGACAAATGTTCGGGCCGTACGCCGGTGATCGACACCGGTTCGACCACTTGGCCGCGCGTGACCAGCGCATTGCCCGCGACGACCGGCACGGCGACCCGGGTTGCTGGATCATTTTCGACGGTCTCAAGCGCGTTCTGCCAAAACCGAATCTGCTCGCGCTGAACGGTTCCCCGCTGAACGGCGGCCAATACCTCGGTGCCGGAATGATCGGAAGGCAGAACACGCGGCTCGCGTTCCTTGGGTTCGATGACGACGTGGGGAATGCTGCCGACGGTTTGGTCGATCTGGAATTGGGTCAGGCCGTTGATCAGCGCGGTCATGAAGCTGAAGATCAGCACGCCAACGCCGACGCCACCCACCAGCAAGACGGTCTGAAACTTGCTCGATGCCAGATAGCGCAGCGCGACTTTGAATTCGTAGCGCATCGCCGGCGGCCGTCAGAGCGCGGTGACGTCCACCGTCGTTCCCGGCGGCGGCGTGGATTGATCGACGATGACACGGTCGCCGGTCCGTAACCCCTCGGTGACGACGACGTCGGCGGCCGGCCAGTCGGTGAAGGAGATCGGCCGCTTGACGATCTGATTGCCCTCGACCAGCAGAACATAGGGCGCGCCGGATACGTCATGGATGGATGCGCGCGGGACGGTCAACGCGCCATCGCGGCGATCGACAACGATATTGATGTCGACCGATAAGCCGACCGGAATTTCGGTGGTTACGTCCTCGGGCAGGTCGAACGACAGACGCACCACGCGGCCGCCGGTCGACGGATCGATTTGCGGCGACAAATAGGACACCTGGCCGTCGATCGCGCGGTCGATGCCGGCGAACGCCATGCGTGCGTGCTGACCCAAGGTCAGCGCCATGCTGTAGCTCTCATCGACTTCGGTCTCGATTTCACGGTCGCCGACCGGCGCAATGTCGAACAACATCGCCGACGTATCGACAACCTGTCCCGGATCGACCGGGCGGTCGAGGACGCGCCCATCGGCCGGGGCGACGATTGTGTATTCGGCAAGGCGCAGGCGTGCGTCTTCGACTGCGGCCTGCAACCGGCGCAAATCGTCACGGCCGCGCGTCACGGCCAAGGTTGCATTTTCGACGGCCGATTGCGTGGCCGAGCCGCGTTCGCGCAAGGTCCGGGCGCGTTCAAGATCGCGCTCGGCCTGAGCCACGACACGGGTTTGCGCGTCCGCTGCGGCCACGGTTTGATCGAGGGCAGCGCGTGCGCGCGCGTCATCGATCCGGCCCAACACGTCACCCGCTTCGACGGTGTCGCCATCGTTCTTGAACAGCTCGACAATCTGCCCGGCCACCTTCGGCCGAACTTGAACGCTTTCCTTGGCGCGCACGCGGCCGGTTACGGCCAAGACGCGCTCGATGGGCTTCGCGGCAACCGTGGCGGCTTTGACCGTTGGCGGTGCCATGCTTTTGAGTGCCGCGAAGCCGACCGCTGTGGCGAATGCCAAGGCGACACCGATCCATATCGCGCGTTGCTTGCGCCGCCGGGCGCGGACCAAGGCCAAACCTAAGCCCTCCTCGTCGGCACTGGTTGCGGTTGATTCAACTGATCCATGGGCGGAAATATGCATGACGGCTTCCGGGCGGTGCAGAAATTTTTGTCTTCCGCACCTTCATACGACTCTAATGGCGGTTCGGTTTGCCCCCATGACAAAGGTCAAATTATTGATCTGACTGGCTGTTTTCAGGCCGAATGCCGGTCAAAACACCCGCTGAAAATGAAAAACCCGCTTTCGCGGGTTTCTTCATCCGGGGTTCGCTCTATCCGGGTGATTAGTTGAGCCGCTGCGGCAGTTCGGCGATTGCCTTGTCGGTCATCGCTTGGCGCTGGGCGTCGGTCATCGACTCCCGCAACACGGTCTCGGCTGCCGTCAACGCGACGTCGACAGCGAGATTGCGCACCTGGGCGACGGCTTGGGCTTCGGTTTGGGCGATGCGGTCGAGCGCCTGCTGCTTGCGCCGCTCGATCGAGCGGGCCAATTCGGCCTCGCTATCGGCCTTGGAACGTTTGGCCTCGTCCTTGGCTTGCTGAATGATCGCCTCGGCCTCGGCCATCGCATCGCGCTGCTTGCGCTGGTAATCGGCGAGCAGGGCTTGGGCGTCTTCGCGCAGCTTGCGCGCTTCTTCGATTTGTTTGCGGATCGAGTCCGCGCGGCCGTCGAGGGTTGCGCCCAATCCGCGCATCACCGGCTTGTAGATGAAGGCGACGACCAGGATGAACGCCAAGCCAACCCAAAATGCGGGATCGTGCAGCATGTCGGGGGCTCCTTACCGCGCGTCTTTCAACGCCGCCGCAACGGCGCCGTCGATCTTTCCGCCGTCGGGTGAAATTCCGGCCAGCTTGGCGACGGCGTCCTTGGCGGTTTCGGCGGCGATGGATTTGATCGAATCCATCGCGTCTTGCTTCGCTTTGGCGATACGCGACTCCGCGTCGGCGATTTGCTTGGTGATTTCGGCGTTCACGGCGGCGTTTTGAGCGTCGGCCACTTTCTTCACGTCACCTGCCGCCGCGATCAGCACCTCGCGGGCTTGGTTGCGCGCGTCGGCGATGGCCTTTTCGTAGGCCGCAAGCGCGGCATCGGTATCGGCCTTCAGATTGGCGGCGCGGTCGAGGTCGTCCTGAATCAGCCGCGCGCGCTGCTCGAGGATTTCGCCGACGCGCGGGATCGCGAACCGGGAAATCACGAGATAAAGGGCGACGAACGTTACCGCCAACCAGAAAATCTGAGACGGAAAAAACGTCGGGTCGAACTGCGGCATGGCCTGGTTCCTCGTATCCCTGCGCCGTTCGGCGCAGGGCGTGACGTCGGGCGAACCGGCGGCGCGTGTGCGCCGCCACTCCGCCGGTTAGCCGAACAGTACGATCAGCGCGACGACCAGCGCGAACAGCGCGGTCGCTTCGGACAACGCGAAGCCGAGGAACGCGTAGGTGCGCAGCTCGTCCTTGAGCGACGGATTGCGCGCCGCGGCGTTCATGTAATTTCCGAACACGATGCCGACGCCGACACCGCCGCCGATCACGCCGATTGCCGCGAGGCCGGCGCCGATCATTTTTGCTGCTTCAACTTCCATGAGAGTCCTTCCTTCTTCGAAGAGGTGTGGTGAATGGTGAAAACGTGTGCGTCTCAGTGCAGATGGATCGCGTCGTTGAGGTACAGGCACGACAGCAGGGCGAAAACGTAAGCCTGGATCAGCGCGACGAGGATTTCGAGCATGGTCACGGCAAACACGGCCGCGAACGGCAGGATGCCGAAGACAAGCCCAAGCGAAATGATGAATCCGGCCAACACCTTCAAGAGCACGTGGCCCGCCAGCATGTTGGCGAACAAACGCAAGGACAGCGACACCGGGCGGATGCAGTAAGACATGATCTCGATCGGCACCAGCACGATCGCGACGGGGATCGGCGCGCCGGGTGGGACGAACAGGCTCAGGTAATGCAAGCCATGCCTGGCAAAGCCGATGACCGTCACGGCCACGAAGATGAACAGCGCCAGCGAGGCGTTGATGATGATGTGCGACGTGAACGTGAATGAATAGGGCAACAGGCCCATCAGGTTGCCGAACAGGATGAACA